>JBBRIK010000007.1:0-15719 GCA_038221045.1 Gemmatales bacterium | reverse complement strand
ATTGCGGATGCTACTCTGAACTATAGCACGCTCGCCGTCGTGTGCGCCGGCGAGGGGGCTGGCCATTCGGGCAATTCGGACGGACAGGTCAGATGACGCTGCCACTCGGCGTCGTTCTTCTCGGGATAATCGCTGCGGAAGTGCGTGCCGCGCGACTCGGTCCGCTGCAAAGCCGACCAGATCATCAGCCGCGCAACCGTCAGCAAGTTCTGCAACTCCCATCCCGCCGGCATGTCGAATTCGCGTCCCAAAGCATAACGGCACCAGAAGGCGACCGTGCGGTCCGCCTCTTGCAGGTCGTTGCGGTTGCGAATGATGCCCATCTTGCGGACCATCAGGCTTCGCAGCGAACTGGTCACGTCGGCCACGTCGATCTCTTCGTTGTTCGTCGCCGCTCCCGTTGAGGAGATGGGAGGGACGACGAAACGGTCCGGCATCTTCGCCGCCGCCGCCGCCGCTCCCCGGCCGCAGACGGCGCCGAAAACCAGCCCTTCGAGCAGACTGTTTGACGCCAGCCGATTCGCTCCGTGCAAGCCGCTCGACGTCACCTCGCCGGCCGCCCACAGGTTCGGGAGGTTCGTCCGCCCTTGTAGATCGACGACCGCGCCGCCGACCATGTAGTGCGCGCCGGGCCGAACCGGGATCGGATCGCGGGTGATGTCCAGGCCGAAGCCGCGACAGACCTTGGCGATGCCGGGGAAGCGCTGGAGGACGCGCTCCGGCGGCAGGTGCGACAGGTCGAGGTAAACGCTGGGATGCTGCGTCCGGTCCATGCAGCGGACAATGGCGCGCGAGACGACGTCGCGCGGCGACAGTTCGGGAGGCCGGCGTGCCGTCTCGTCGCCGTCGAGGAAACGCTTGCCTTCCGCTTCCGTCGGGGCGGACAGAACACGATACTCCTCGGACAGGTCCTCGAACATGAAACGCTTGCCGTTCTTGTCGCGCAGATAGGCGCCCTCGCCGCGGGCTGCCTCGCTGATGAGATAACGGCTCGAGCCGGCGAGGTAGAGGACGGTCGGATGGAACTGCATGAACTCCATGTCGCGCATGGTCGCCCCAGCGCGATAAGCCGCCGCCATGCCGTCTCCCGTCGCCACGGGAGGATTGGTCGTCTCGCGATAGATCAGGCCGACGCCGCCGGAGGCGAGGATCGTCTGCTTCGCCCAGATGGAGAGCTTGCCCCGGCGCGGCCGATTGATCAGAGCGCCGACGCACTGGCCGTCGTGGGTCAGCAAGTCGATGATGAATCGGCTCTCCCACAGGACGATATTCGGTGCAGCCTTCACGCTGGCGATCAGGGCGCGCATGACCTCGGAACCCGTCGCATCGCCCAGGGCGTGGACGATTCGGCGATGACTGTGTCCGCCCTCGCGCGTCAGGGCGAGCTGGCCGTCCTCGTGATCGAAGTTCGTGCCGAAGCGGATCAGATCGTGAATTTGCTGGGGGGCTTCGCGGACGACGACATCGACGACGGTACGATCGCACAGCCCGCCGCCGGCGGCGAGGGTGTCTTCGATGTGGTTGGCGAATTGATCGTCGGGCGAGAGGACGCTGGCGATGCCGCCCTGCGCCCAGGCACTGTTGCTGATTTGGGCGCGATCCTTGGTGACGACGACGACGCGCTGATCGGACGGCACTTCGAGGGCCGCGCGCAGACCGGCGATGCCAGCGCCGATGACCAGCACGTCGGTGAAGAGATGCGGAGTGTCCTTGGGGCCGAAGGAAGTGAGATATCGGAGCGGAAAGGGCATGGGAAGAGGTCTCGTGATTGGCGAAGGCGGGCTGTCTTGCCGCTTGCGGCGTAGCGCTCTTCAAGAGCGCTACGCCGCAAGCGGCAAGAGAGGGTGCGCCGGCGCCATTTACTTGTCCTTTGCTCCTGCTCCTGATTGTGCTTCCTGCAATTTCTTCTGGAATTCCTTGAAGCCGTCGCGGAACTCCAGCGGCGGCAGACCCTCGTTGCTCCCCTCGACGCCCTTGACCTTGCCGTCTGGCGTTTTGAGGAGATCGACGCCGGTCGTGCTGAGGGGCTTGCCCTTGTCCGTCGCGACGGCGGCGTCCTTCTGCTTTTCCTTCTCCTTCAGCCAGCGGCGGACGTTCTTGATCTGCTCCGGCGACAGACCAGTGTCCTCGATGAATTTCGGCTTCTTGACGAGTTCGTCGAAACGCGCGATCGTCAGGTCGCCGGCCTTGTCGCGATGGCCATTGCCAGCAGGGTTGTCGCGCGGCTTCAATTCGGGACTGTTGCCCTGGGCGTCGGTGGCTCCAGTCCCGGTTACCCCGCCCCCGCCGTTCTTCTTCGCTTCTTCCTGGGCTTCCTTGAACTTGTCTCCGGGCAGTTGCTTCTCGAAATCCTTGTCCTTCATCTGCTTCTGGACCTCTTCGAGGAACTTGCGCGCCTTTTCACGGCGAGCCAGGTCGTCGCTCTTGAGGTCCTTCATGACCTCGTCGAAGAGTTCCTTGATCTCCTTGTCCGCCTGTTTCTGCTTCTCGCCGTCCTCGTTCTTCTTGCCCGCGACGGCCTTGCTCAGTTTATCGAGTTCTTCCTTGACGCGGCGCGGGTCGGTCTCTCCGTTGCCCTTGGCACTGCCCTCACTACCCTTCTTGTCGGGGTTTTTCTTGTCGTCCCCGCCCTTGCCCTGAGCCTGACCGGTTTCCTTGCCACCTTCCTTGCCGCTGGCCTGCTTGTTGTCGTCGCCCTCGCCCCCGCCCTCGCCTCCCTTGCTCTGAGCAGATTCGCCCTCCTGCTTCTTGTCGCCCGGCTGCTTCTTCGCGGAGGCGGCGTTCTTGCCTTGTCGCTCCTCCTCCAGTTTCTTCTCGGCGGCCTCACGGGCGTCGCCGTCCGCGGAACTGCGTGAGATGTCCTCCAGACGCCGGCGAGCATCCTCGCGATCTTTGGCATCGTCGCTCTTGAGGTCCTCGGCCGTCTTCTCGACGTCTTCCTTGCGTGCTTCGGTAGCGGGCTTCTGCTCGCCGCGTTGCTTCGGATCGCCCTTGAGGCGATCTTCCTTGGCGGACGCGCTCTTCTGATCGCCGTCCTTCGCGCCGTCCTTTTCGGACCCGGCCTTGCCCATCATCGGATCGCCTTCCTTCGGCCCGCCCTTGCCGGCCGACTGCTGGCCCATGTCCTTGCCGCCTTCCTTGCCTTCGCCGCGCGGCTGCTGTTTCTCCTCGCCCTTGCCCTGGCCGGCGCTCTTGTCGTCGCCCTGCATGCCGCCGTCTTTCGGCTTGCCGGCTTCCTTCTTGTCGCCCTGCATGTCGTCGCTGCCCTTGTCGGCGCCGGCCTCCTCCCCGCCCTTGGGATCGCCCTTCTTGCCTTCCCCGCGCTGGCCTTTCTCGGGCTGCGGCTTCGCGCCTTCCTTGCCCTGGCCTTGCGATTGATCGCCCTGTTGCGGGCCGTCCTTGGGCTGAGCCTTCTCCTGACCGCCCGCCATCGGTTGGCCTTCGTTCTTGCCCTGGCCCTGTTTCTCCGGCGATGCCTTGTCCGGCTGTTTCGCCTCTCCCTGATTGCCGTCCTTCTTGTCGGCGGGCTTGGCCTGGCCCTCGCCTTGCTGGGGCTGATTCTTCTGCTGGACGTCGTCCTTGCCGGCGGCCTTCTGCTCGCCGCCCGGCTGGTTCTGGCCGTCTTTCGCCTCGCCCTGTTTGTTGTCGCCCTTGTCGTCCTTCTTGCCCTCGCCGTGCTTGTCGCCCTGCGGGCCGGCTTCCTTGCCGCCGTCCTTGCCCGGATCGTTCGACTTGTCGGGATTGCCCTTGGCCTCGCCATTCTGACCCTTGTTCTTGTCCTTCTCGCCCTTTTCGTTCTTGTCCTGATTCTTGTCCGGATCGTCCTTGCCCGCGCCGCGCTTCTGCTTGTCGTCCTTCCCCTCGCCCTTCTTCTTGTCGCGCTCCTGCTGCTCTTCCTTACGGGCGGCCTCGGCTGCTTTCTCAGCGGCCCTCTCGGCCTCTTTGTCTCGCTGCTGTTGGGCGGGGTCTTTCTTCTCTTTCTCGCCATTCTGGCCCTGTTCCGGCTTCGGCTTCTCGTCGGGCTTGCCATCCTGATTCTGCTGATTCTGTTCCCGCTGGCGCTTCTCTTCCTGTTCCTTGCGATCCTTCTCCTGCTGTTCTTTCTGCTGGTTCGCCTTCTGCTGGCGCTCCTGATTCTCCTTCTTGATCTGCTCGTCCTGCTGCTTCTGATGCTCCTGCTTGCGCTGCTCGGCCTTCTGGTTCTGGGCTTCTTTCTTCTTCTCGTCCTTCTTGACGTCGGTGATGGTCACCTTGTAGTGCTTGCTTTCGCCGGTGTTCGGCTCGGGGAAGTCGCAGGCGTCCTTGGCCTGGAGCCAGTACTCCAACACCATGCCCACCGTGAGACCGAACGGCCTGCCCTGAGTGTCCTTGACCTGGCTCAGATCGACAAAGTCCTTGTACTCCAGCACGAGCGGATAGCCCCCGTCGGCCAGTTTGATGTCGGCGTCCGGGCGATAGGGCTTCGCGCGCAGCATCGCGCCATTGACGACCCTCATTTGCAGGAGGATCTCCTTGACGCCGATATCGTCGGTGGCCTTGCCTTCCAGTTCGAGCGGATCGTTGACGGACAGCGCGACGTCGAGTCCCGGCTTCGTCAGCTCCACCTCGGGCGCCTTGTCGGGCCGCACGGTGATCGGCTGGGGTTGCGGATCGCTGTAGCGTTCTCCATCGGCCGACTTGAAGGAGATGTCGTAGGTGCTGGTCTGTTCCAGAACGAAATCGAACTGCATCCGCTGCGGATTCTTGGGGTCGAGCTGGGCGTTGATCCTGGCCGACTTCCCTTCCCCGTGGATGTTGAGCCAGCCCTCGCGGAGTGTGCGGTTGGTCCAGACGTCGAGGCTGACCTTCGTGCCGCGCAGGTCGCTCAGGTCGCGCTTGGCTCGCTGAATGCGATCGACGGTCTGACCGACATAAGCGCGCGGATGGAACGTGGCGACAAACCTGTCCATGTCAATCAACGGAGACGAACGAACGGTGACGCGATATTCCTCGGTCTGGGCGTCGCCGGCGACGACGCGATAGAGGAAGCCGGTCTTCACGTCGGGACCAGACACGAACGCGGTCCAGTTCTTGCGGTCGCGGTCGTCTTCCTCGAAGAGCCGTTCCGTCTCGGGATCGTCTGTCGAGGGGCGTGTCACCAGCTTGACCGTCTCGGGAATGCGTCCACCGATCTCAACGTTCACCTTGAAGGGCTGATCGGCGGAGAGAGTGATATTGCCGTTCTCCGGCTCGATGAGTGTGATGAGGGTTCGCGTGGCCGGTCCGCCGGCGCTGAAGGGCAGGAAGGCCCGGCCCAGATGCGACATGAACTTGCGAGCGCCAAACGAGAAGAGCAGGACGAGGAGGACGACGAAGAGCAGTCCGGCGACGCCGGCCGCCCATCCGGCGCGTTTGCCGCTGACGGCCTGATCGATGTCGGCTTTCGAGAGATCGCGGGCGGCCCTCTGGCTAACGGCGTGGTGGATGGGCAGCGGCAGCTTTTCGTCGTCACGCAGATCGAGCCAGTTGACGACGCTGTTCTTCGCTCCAGGCAGCGTCTCTTCGACCTTGCGCGCGGCATAATACGGATTGATACGCCGCATCAGGGGACGGATGACGGTGAGGGCGAGGTAGCAGCCGGCCGCGCCGAGGTAGAGGGCAAAGGCGAGACCGCGTGTGGCCGTGGGCAGCTCAAGGAGGCTATCGAGGATGGCCATGCCCAGACCGAACGCGAGAGTACCGGCGAACAGGCCGAGCAGGGCGGTCGTCACATCGAGGAAGCGAATGCGCCGGCGGGCGCGGTCCAGTTGGGATTCGACGAAGGCGTCATTTTTCGACGGAGAGACCTGTTTGACTTGACCGGCAGTGGCCATGAGCCTTCTCCTCTGACGTGCGGCTGCTCCCGAGATCGCAAACCGTTCCCCTACATTATATTTCGACGGCCCAGCCCCACAAGAAGATTTGCTCAACTCTCCCGCAGCGCCGCGATCAATTGACGCAGGTTGCGGCGATTCTGCCCCAGGTCGCTCAGACCGACGCGGCTCTGGCTCCGGCCATGAACGCGCGTCCCCGTCTCGCCAGCTTCGAGCCGCAAGCGAATGTCATCGACGAAGCCGAAGACCTTGGTACGCCGAGTCAGGTGAAGGGTACCGGCCTGAGAATCGGCCGATTCGACGTGCCACAGAGGTATCCGCTCGGCAGCCCGCTGGATGAGCGGCAGCGCTTCGGCGGGAGGCACGGGCAGGACGACGTGAGCGAGTTCGGGCGATTCTGGCTCGTCGAGATCGGCGAAGTTGCGAATGCGGAGGAAGAGGATTTTGAGGTCCATGACGATCTTGTGGGTGGTCGGAACGGGCGAATGGCCGGCGTAAGTTGGCTGGTAAAGCGAGCGGCATGAAATCGTATCCCGGTGGGACGGCTCTCTCGTCCTCGGACCACTATGGAGACTCCGTTCCCGTCCCGACTCGTGTAGGGGTTAGTAGTTGCGCTTTCGGTTCTTGGCACCTTTTCGACCCCTTTTCGATCCCTCTGGTGGATTTATCTTACAACGACGGGGGCCGAGCGGTTTTCTTGCCGTTGTCATGCCGGTGGAGTACGACGACTTCAACCTCGTAGAACTGGTGCCGGGGCGGCTCTTCTCGGAGGTGTCGGCGCCTGCACAGCATGCGGGACTGGCGGTCAACCATCTGCTTGACGAGGCCCAACAATCCACCCGCCGGAGGTTGCCGGTATTGGGGTCAACTCCGAGAATCCGTTTCGTAGATTCATTCTCACCAGCGAACACGAGAGGCCCTTCCATGCGCAGCCCCGGTATTGCCTTCCTCCTGCTCGCCACTGCTGGCGCCGCCCCCGCGTATATCGCCAACCCGTTGCAGACCCTGGGCCACACGGTCGGCGAATCTACCCACGTCATGCTGGTCCGGGTCGAGAAGGTGAGCCGGGAGAAGGGCGTCATCGTCTACCACAAGGTGCGCGATCTGAAGGGGAAATACCCGAAGGACACGTTGAAACACTCCTTCAACCTGAAAGACCCGCCCACCTGGGGCAAGCTATTTCGCCCGGAGGTCGAAGACTGGAGCTATGTCCTGCAGTGGGCCGAGCCGGGTAAGGAGGCGGTCATCTTCCTCAAGAAGCAAGCCCCTCTGGGCGACTTCAGCCAGACCTATATCGACCAGTGTTGGTATGGCAGCTACAGCAACACGTTCGACTGGGTCTGGTTCCACACGATGCACACCTCGCCGGACTTCCTCCGTAAATTTTACTGCGGCTCCCCCGCGCGACTGGCAACTGCGGTGGACGTGATGTTAGCCAGCTCGGGCGACCACTCCGACGATCCGGTCATCCCCATCCTGGAAGAAGGGAGCATCGCCGATCTGCGCGGCGGACGGGGGAAGATTCGGGGACTGCGGGTTGGTTGCATCCGCTACGATTTCAACCTCAAGCGGGACACGGCCGCCTGGGAGGATCCCAAAGCCGTCGAGGCGTTAGTCAAGAAGCTGAAGGACAAGGACCAGAACGTCCGCCTCCAGGCCGCGAAAGAACTGGCCCACTGGTTCGGCCCGGAGGTTAAGGCTGCCCTGCCGGCTTTGACTGCGGCGCTCAAGCACGAGGATCCGGCAACTCGCAGGGCCGCCGCTGTCGCCCTCGCCAATTATTACCTCGACGCCGGCAGTGCCGTCCCCGCGCTGTGTGAGGCGCTGAAGGACCCGGACCCGGAGGTCAGCGTCAAGGCGGCCGAGGCCCTGTGTGCCCTGCGTGAAAAAGGGAAGGCCGCGATCCCCGCCCTTCGAGAGGCAATGAAGAAGGAGGGAGTGGGTGCCACGGCCGCTGCCTCGGCTCTCATCAGCATTAACCCGGACATCGAGGCCGAGATGCGGGTCGTAACCGAGCTGCTCCAAAAACGGGCGAGTGCGGGCGGGAAGTACCGGACGCAGTTACAGCGGATCAAGGTGCCGCAAGACCTCGTTGCCCGGCAGTTCTTCCGGGACCAGGCGGCTTTCGTCGGCATGACTCCCGCGGCCGCTGACTACCGCGGTCACAAGAGCCTGCCCAGGGGATACTGGGTCTACGATTACCCGTACTGGTACATCTGGGGCGAGCAGTCCGCCCCGAAATGACGCTGCTCGATGTTCGCGCAACCACCGGACGGGTGGAGGGCGCGGACTCGTTTCGTGTCCTCTACTTGGCGCGGGAATGAAGGACACTGTCGAGGGTCAGCCGCGACGCGAAGTCTTCGGTGCGAAGCGCGTGCGGCCCGCGACACGGCGCGCTCCGCTCCGAAGACTTCGCGGCGCAGCTAACCATTGTTGGGCCGCTCGAAGCGCACCGCGATCACTTTTCCACTCACCCCCTGTGTGTGGCGCACGCGCAATGCAACGAAACAGGTATCACGTTAATGCATGGGCGCTGCGCCGCGAAGGACGAATTCCTATCGGCCTCCTTATTCCTTCAAACGGCGCATCAGCGGTCGCTGTCGCTCTTTCTTTCAGGCTCCCTCGCGCAGCCACCCGTCGTCCCAGGAAGGATCGGCATCCGCTGCGGCCTTGTCGGGCGGCTGGTAGACCTTGCGGCCAAAGTGGTAGAAGACCAGCGGTGTCACGATCTGATCCATCAACGTCGAGTCGATCAAGCCGCCGATGACCACCACCGCCAGCGGATGCAGTATCTCCTTGCCCGTCTGTCCCTGACCCAGGGCCAGGGGAATCAGGCCGATGATGGCCACGCTCGCCGTCATCAGCACAGGGGCCAGTCGTTCGAGGCTGCCTCGAACGATCATCTCCTCGCCGAACTTCTCGCCCTCGTGCTTCATCAGGTGGATGTAATGCGATAGCATCATGATGCCATTGCGGCTGACGATGCCGATCAGCGTGATGAAGCCGACCCAGTGGGCCACCGATAGCGTCGTCGCCTCGCACCAGAGCCGGGGCCACTGCCATAACGGGGCCGCCTGCAACTTCTCCCAACTCGGCTGGTTCATCAGCAGGAGGGCGATCACCGAGCCGATGGCTGCCAGGGGAATGTTCACCAGCAGAATCTGCAAGGCGGCTCGCCACGACTCCAGGCATTTCCACAGCAGCAGGAACACGGCCAGGACAGCCAGGACGCCCAGCACCAGCAGCCGGGAACTGGCCTGCTGTTGGGCCTCGAACTGGCCGCCGTACTCGATGCGGTAGCCGCCCGGCATCGTCTGCAGCTTCTCCTCGACGGGTTGCAAGGCGCGCTGGATGTCGGCCACCACGCTGCCCAGATCGCGTTCCTGGACGTTGCACGACACCACCATCCGCCGCTCGACGTGCTCGCGGTTGATGGTGTTCGGCCCATTGGTCTTGCGGACCTCGGCAACCTCCGACAGAGCGACCTTCCGCCCCGACGGCGTATCGAGGATGGTCTTGCCGATCTCGTCGGGGTCCGAGCGCGACTTCTCGTCATACCAGACGACAAGGTCGAAGTAGCGATCCTCGTCGAGAACTACCGACACACGGCGTCCCTTGTAGGCCGTCTCCAGCAGTTTGGCCACGTCGCCGGGCGTCAGACCGTACCGGGCCGCCTGCTGCCGCCTGATCTTCAACTGCAATTGCGGAATGGGTACCTGCGGCTCGATTTGCAAGTCCGCCACGCCGCGGATCCCGGCCATGCGTGCGTGGATGTCCTGAGAGGCCGTGCGCAACTCGCGGAGATCAGGTCCGTAGACCTTCACCGCCACCTGGGCGCGCACCCCGGACATGACGTGATCGAGACGATGGGCAATCGGCTGGCCGACGTTGATCGTCACCTTGGGCAGATCGGCCAGCCGGTCGCGAATGTCAGCAAGCACCTCCTCGTGCGGGCGGCCTGTCGTCTCGACGCCCTGGCCGTGCAGCCCTGGCACGGCCCGCAACAGGGCGTAGCCCAGCCCTGGCCGGGGCCGCTCGTGTTCGACCAGGCGGACCTCCAGCTCCGAGACGTTGACGCCCTCGGCGTGCTCGTCCATCTCGGCACGCCCTGTCCGCCGAGTGACGGCTATCACTTCCGGAATGTCGAGGATCAGCGACTCCGCACGAGCCGCGACGCGGTTGCTCTCCTCCAGGCTGGTGCCGGGCGTGGTCGTGACGTTGACCGTGAGCGTCCCCTCGTTAAAGGGCGGCAGGAAGGTTGATCCCATCCAGAAGATGGCCAACTTCGAGAACACGGCCAGCAGCGCCACGCCGGCGAGGATGGGCCAGGGGTGCCGTAGGGCAAACCGTAGCACCTTCTCGTCGATCCACTTCAGCCAGCGCAACAGGAATGGGTCCTTCCGCGCGGCGAGGAACTTCGCCCGCGACAGCAGGAACGAGGCCAGCACCGGCGTCACGGTCAGTGACACCACCAGGGACGCCAGCAGCGAGGTCATGTAGGCCAGCCCCAGCGGGGCGAACATGCGGCCCTCCAGGCCCGACATCGCGAACAGCGGCAGCACCACCACGCAGACGATCAGGGTCGCGTAGACGATGGAGTTGCGGACCTCGCGTGAGGCCAGGTAGATGACCTTGAGGGCCGGCGCGGGGTTTGGCTTGTGCCTGTTCTCCTTGAGCCGGCGGAAGATGTTCTCGATGTCCACGATGGCGTCGTCCACCAGTTCGCCCACGGCCACCGCGATGCCGCCGAGCGTCATGGTGTTGATGCTGATGCGGAGCCAGTGGAAGACCAGGGCGGTGATGAGGATCGAAAGCGGAATCGCAGTCAGGGTGATGACGCTGGTGCGAAGGTTCCACAGGAACAGGAAGAGGATCACAAACACCCAGATAGTGCCATCGCGGATGGCTTCGACGACGTTGTCCACCGCGGACTGGATGAAGTCGCTCTGCCGGAACACGCGCCGCTCGATCTTCACATCCGAGGGCAGATCCCGCTGAAGTTCGTCCAGCACTTCGTCGAGGCGGGGCGTCAGATCGAGGGTGTTGGCGTTGGGCTGCTTCTGCACGGTCAGGATGACCGCTGGCCCGCCCCTGAACTGGCCGTCTTCCTTCACCTTGACGCTGCCGTCGCCTCGTTGGAGTGGGCCGCCAAAGCGCACGTCGGCCACGTCCTTGATGAGGACGGGCCGAGGCTCGCGCCAGACTATCGGCGTCTCGGCGATCTCCTTGAGCGTCAGGCTCTGGCCACTGATGCGGATGAGCGACTCTTCCGGCGTCTGCACCATGACGCCGCCGCCAGCGAGGACGTTGGACTTCTCGGCTGCTTCCGTCAACTGCTGCAAGGTGACCTTCTGGGCCGCCAGCCGTTGGGGTGAAGTGATGACCTGATACTGCTTCAACTGGCCGCCCATCACCGTCACCTGCGCGACTCCCTCGACGGCCTGCAGGCGATTTCGCAGCGTGAACTCGGCCAGCGTCCGCAGTTCCATCGCCTTCTGCTGCCGCTCCTCGGTCGTCTTCAGTTCGGCGTCGGAGCGGACGGCGAGAAGCATGATCTCGCCCATGATGGACGAGATGGGGGCCATGATCGGGCTGATCCCCTCGGGCAGTCGTTCGCGGGCCAGTTGGAGCTTTTCGGTGACGATCTGGCGGTCGCGATAGATGTCGCTGTCCCACTCGAACTCGACCCACACTACCGACAGACCGATGCCGGACGCGGAGCGCACGCGCCGCACGCCGGTCGCGCCGTTGAGTTGGTACTCCAGCGGTCGGGTCACCAACACTTCGACCTCCTCGGGAGCCAGGCCAGGTGCTTCTGTCAATACCGTGACGGTCGGCCGGTTGAGATCGGGGAACACGTCCACCGGCATCCGCGCCAGTTGGTAGAACCCGAAGCAGGAGACGACGAGGGCGGCCAGCACGACGAGCATGCGGTTCTTCAGCGAGAACGCGATGACGTGGTTGAGCATGACGACCTCGTGTTACTTCTGCTGTGCCCGACTCACCCGGCGAGCGGGGCCATTACTGGCCCCGGTTTGGCGAACTACCGGGGCCATTACTGGCCCCGCTCGCCGGGTCCGAACAGGAGAATTACTCGACCGCCGCGTAGGCGGTCTGAAGCTCGCCGGCCCCCTGCACGGCCAGCTTCACTCCCACCTCCAACCCGCGCTTGATTTCGACGTGCCGATCATCCGCCTGGCCCAACTCGACAGGCCGCCGCTCGAACGTCCCGTCTGCCGCCTGGACGAAGACGAACGCTCGCGAACCCTCGTTGACGATGGCCGCCAGAGGCACGGCCAGGGTGGGGGCAGGCTGCCGCAGCGTGAGGGTGAGATGAGCCAGTTGGCCATGTCGCAAGAACTGCCTCGGATATTCCTTCAGTTCGATCCAGACGGCGAGGGTTCGGCTGTCCGCGCCGAACACCCGACCGTTGCGGATGACCTTGCCCTCGCCCACAAAGGGATCGCCCTTGAAGCGCACGCGCACGGACTGGCCGAGATGGACCAGGGAAAGGTCGCGCTCGGAGACGTAACCCAGGACAGGAGGGCGGTTCAGATCGTGAATGGCGAACAGGGCCTCATCGGCCTTGATGGCCTGCCCCAACACGCGGTCGAAGGAGACGACAAGCCCGTCAATCGGCGACCGCACCGGCAACGCATCGACGAGCTTGTTGTCAGTTAGCAGCGATCGCAACTGTTCGGACGACAGGCCAGCAAGGAGGAGCTTTCGCTGGAGGCTGTCCCGCTTCTGGCGGTTGGCGTTGACGTCGCTCTCCAGTTCCAGCACGCGCCGGCGCGGGACGACGTTGTCAGCGGACTGGACCCGTTTCAGAGTGTCGCCGAGCAATTGGCCTTCCAGGTGGGCCTTGAGCAGGTCCAACTGGAGAGACTGGAGATCGAGGCTGGCGACCTCGGCCAGGACTTCCCCACGCTTGACCTTTTGTCCGCGCTCAACGTGGATGGCGGCCAGGATGCCGGACAACGACGAGGCGGCAGTGGTCCGGCGGTCCGGCGGCACGTCCACGGCACCCTCCATTTCGATCACGTCCTCGACGATCTGAGGGGAGACCGGCTCGACTTTCAGGCCGATGTTGCGGCTGGCCTCCGGACCGGGACGCAGCACGTTCGGGATGAAGAAGCTGGTCATCTGCTGGCCGCCCCGCGTGACCACCCGTTCGCCAGGGAACAGTTGCGGCGAGGACACTTCGACCCTGCCCCCGGCTCGCCGGCCGACGACGACACTTCGCTTCTGGTACTGCGAGCCGCCCTTCACGGCTGTCTCCTCGACGAGGACGAATCTCTCGGCTCCGCTGTGGAGCAATGCTTCCGCCGGCACCGACAGGGCGTTGGTGGTGCTGGGCAATAGCAGATCGGCCTCACCGGCCATCCCCGGCAGGAAGCGCGGCTCCTGTCCTGGCGGATTGACCAGTTCCGCCCAGACGGTGTTCAGATGCGTCCGCGGGTCGAGGTGGAAGCCCTTGACGCGAACAGTAGTCTTGAAGACCTCGCCGGGGTAGGCCGACAGCCGCAGTTCGACCTGCTGGCCAGCCTCGACGCGGTGCAGGTCTTTCTCCAGCACGCCAATCTCCACCCAGACAGTGGACAGGTCCATGATCTCGAAGAGGTGTTCCAGCGGTTCGATCACTTTGCCGACATTGAGATCGGCGTGGATGACCGTCCCCTTGATGGGACTGCGGACCGGCAACGCTCGGAGGACGGGTTTGCTCTCGCGCAGGAGCGTATCGAGGTCAGCACTGGCCAGGCCCAGACCGAACCATTTGCTCCGGACGACTTCGCGCGCGTTGAGGTTCTGCTGGTGCTTGCTCCGGGCCTCGCTCAAGCGCTGTTCGGTGGTGGACCCACTCCGCGCCAGTTTCTCCAGGTCCTTGACGATCTCCTCGGAGAGACGGATATCGTTGGCCGCGTTGAGGACTTCCAGTTGCAGTCCCTCCAACTCCGGACTCTCGACCTCGGCAAGCGTCTCCCCGGCGGCAACCGTCTGGCCGGCGCGCACGCGGAGACGGACGATACGGCCAGGTAAGCGCGAGGTGGCGAAGCCGTGCTGCCGCCAGGGGGTGGACAGGGTGGCATAGGCCAGCAGCGACTCGGCCACGGGCCGCGACTCGACCTCGGCGGTCTGGATGTCCAGGGCGTTGCGAGCCTCACGGCTGACGGTCAGCCGGCCTCGATCCAGTTCCTTCGTGTCCACGCCTCGCGACGGCAGTGGGGCGTGGCCCTCATGAGCCAGCAGCCAGGTGACGGCCACGGTCAAGAGGACGATGAATGCGACGCGGACGGAGCGAGAGAGGGGAGGGGTCATCGTTCGGTTCCTCGATGGCGCAAAAAGCGGGGGCCGGCCTGATGAGAGCCGGCACCCCGCATTTACATCCCATCACCGCAAGCGATCAATGCTTCAGGTGCTTGACCATCTCACGGCATTCCTTCGCACAGTCGCGGCAGGTCTTGGCGCAGTGGGCCATGTGCTTGTCGTCTTTGGACTTCTCGCACTCGGCCGCACAGATGTCGCACGCCTTGGCGCACGCCTCGCAGGCGGGACCCGCCAACTCGCTGTTCCGAGCGGACAGTTTGGCACTCGTGGCGCATAGTTCGCTGCAATCCACGCACAGATGCATCGACCGCGCGTGCTCTTTATGGCCGCTGGCGACCATGTGTGCGCAGTGATGGAAGCAGGAATTGCATTCCCGCGCACAGTCGGCACACGTCTTCGCACAGGCGGCGAAATGCTCGGCGTGCTTGTCGTGCTCGTCCGCACGCCCCGCGGAGGGGGACAGAACCAGGCTCGCAACCGCCAGGACGGCGGCCGACAGGCCGAACAGACACTTCTTCATCGTGAATCTCCTCGGTGAACTACAGGATCGTTGACGCGGACCCGTGAGTGGGCCGCAACCTCTTTCCGTACCGCTGCTACATCGGGACGACGGGTATGACTGACGGCCGTCCGGAACGGCGTCGGTCTTCCGTCCATCCCCAACAACCGGTGATGGCCCCCCGGCCTTCCTCGCCGGGAAAAGGGCCAGCGACCGGCGTTGACTGCTTCGCGACCGGGCGATTGGCAGTCTCACCCGCTGGCGTGTTCTCTTCACTCCACACGCAATACGAAGGGGACGACGTGGGCGTTGACCTTGTCCTGGCGCCGGAACTGGCCCCAGCCCTTGTACAACCCGGCCTTCATGAAGTGGGCCTGAAAGGAGACGACGTTGCCCCCACCTTTCTTGTCCTCCTCCGGGTGGGCGTGGACGTACTGCTTGCCATCTTGGCTGAGGACGACGAGATGACCCATCGCCCCCATGTAAGGCTGGAGGTCCGTGACTGGCTTGCCTGCGACGTCGAAGAGTTCAAAGCGGATCGCGCCCTCGCTGCCGGCCTTCACACCGCTGACGCTGACCTTGGCCTCGATTCCGTCGCCTTTCACGGTTCCAGGCACATCGGGGTTCAAGGGCGGCAGAGGAGGTGCCTCGCCTGCTACCTTGACTTCCGCGACTGCGGTGGCAGCGGAGCCGCCGACGGGCTGGTGATCGGCGTAAAGGCGGTAGGTCCCGCCCGTCGGGAACCTGTAACTCGCCGTGATGTGGCCCGCCCTGTCAACCTCGGGGTGCAAGTGGGCGAACGTATCCAGCCCGTCGCGCACGATGATGAGGTGGACCTTCATCTCGTGGACGACGGCGAAGTCCTTGAGCAGCTTGCCGTCAGTCCCGTGGATCATCAGTTCGAGCTTGGCCGGCTTCCCCGCCTCTACCGTCGCCGGATCGGTCTGGACCATCAGCGTCGCGCTGGCCTGCTCCTTGCCGTGTTCGGCATGAGGATCGCTTTCGTGTTCTTTGTGGTCTGGCGGCTTGCTTCCGCTCGG
>JBBRIK010000006.1:0-17594 GCA_038221045.1 Gemmatales bacterium | reverse complement strand
CAGCCGTTGGGCGACGCGGCGGATCACCGGCACCCCCTTGACGAAAATCACCCTCAACCAGGCCGACTTGCCGGCCCCCCTCGACGCGGACGTCCGCGAGTATTTCCAGATCAATAGCGCCTGGGGGGCGGTCTATCACTCGCCGAACATGCAAGGGCGGACTTTCGGCTTCGATCCCGGCGTTTTCGCTCCGAACAAGCCGGTCATCGATTTTCACTACGATGACCAACGCCTCGGCGACGTCAAGGTCCGCCGGGTCGTGTTGCTCGCGCCTGCCGCGCGTTTCGTCCCGTTCAGTCCTGGCCCGTGGGGACGTGGCGGGTTCCAAAGGGGCGGCCCCAGGCCGCCGGACGAGAACCCTCCCACTCCGCCCTCTCCTGCTCCTCCGCGCGGCGACTTCTGGAGCCGCCCCGCCCTGTGCATCCAGTTCGCCTCGGACGTCACCAAACGCGATGCCACGCTGGCCTCTCTGAAAGACAAGCTCGAAGAGGACGTCGCCGACGTTCGAGATCGCACGCTCGCGTCGCAGGACCAGCTCCGCAATCAACTGCTCCTGATCGACGGCCTGACCCTTGCCGCCGTTCTCCTCGGCACCTGCTGGCTGGTTCGTTTGAGCCTGGCTCCCCTCCAGCGCGTCTCGGATGCCGTCAGCCAGGTTTCCGAGAGAGATTTCCAGTTGCACCTGGATGACAAGAAACTGCCGGGCGAACTGTCCCCGATTGTGGAACGGCTGACGCAAACGCTCGAACAGCTCAAGCGCGCCTTTGCCAGGGAGAAGCAGGCGACCGCTGACATCTCGCACGAGTTGCGGACTCCGTTGTCCGCCTTGATGACGACCATCGAGGTAACACTGCGCAAGCCGCGCTCCTCCGACGAATATCGCGACTCCCTCGAGGATTGCCGGGCCAGTGCCGTGCAGATCAATCACGCGGTGGAACGTCTTCTGGCCCTGGCACGCCTGGATGCCGGCGTTGATCGCATGCGGACTCAGACCGTGGACGCGGCGAACGTGGCCAAGCAGTGCATCGCCATCGTGCGTCCGCTGGCCGAGGCACGCGGGTTGCACCTGTCCCTGCATGCCGGAGAGCAGGCCATCCTCGAAACCGATCCGGACAAACTGCGCGAAATCCTGAGCAACCTGCTCCACAACGCGATCGAGTACAATCGCCCCCAAGGCTCGATTGACGTCGTGATTCAGCGCGAGAACGGGCATCTACAGGTCGAGGTGCGCGACACGGGCATCGGGATTCCGCCGCTGGCCCAACCCCATCTGTTCGAGCGTTTCTACCGGGCCGATCCCTCGCGGCAGGCGGACGGCCTGCACACCGGTCTGGGGCTGGCCATCGTCAAGGGCTACGTCGATCTGATGGGCGGCACCATCGAGGTGGACAGCGTCGAGGGACAGGGAAGCGTCTTCCGCGTCAGTATGCCTGCTTGATCGGGGCCGAGTGCGGATTGCCGGTTGGGAGAATCGAGAGGAGCCGGAGAGGACACCATGAGCGCCACAGCAACACTGCCAGGGCAGCGAAAAGCGAAAAGCGAAACCCGAAAATGGGACGATCCCGACATCCGTTTGATGCTGCAAGTGCGCGACGATAACGAATCCGCGTTTCGCGAGTTACTGGACCGCTATCGCGCGCGGATCTTTGGACATTTCTTCCGCGTGTTCAACAATCGTCAGGACGCCGAGGACCTGACGCAAGAAGTGTTTCTCAGACTTTACAGGTCCAGAAAGCGTTACGAGCCGCGCGCGCAGTTCGCCACCTGGCTCTTTCACATCACGCAAAATGTGGCCCGCAATGCGTTGCGTTCGCGCCGCCGCCGGCCCTCGGTGCGTCTGGAGACGCTGGCAGGCGCTTACGAGGGGCCACTACTGGAGAGCCTCCTGTTCGATCGCGGCGAGGAACCGTCCCGGCCCGTGGAACGCGCCGAGGTGGCGGCTCGCGTCCGGGCTGCTGTCTCGACTCTGGCTGGCCGGCAGCGGACCGCCATCGTCCTGCACCAACTCGAGGATCGAACTTATAACGAGGTCGCCGCCGAGATGGAGATGAGTCCCGAGGCGGCGAAGAGTTTGCTTTACCGGGCGCGCAATCAACTGCGCGAGGACCTCGCCGCCTTCATGGAATCCGGCGTCTGAGTCCTTCTCCTTGTCGCCCGCGTTTTTTCATTGCGAACCCGCGTCTCCTGTCGCTACATCTAAAGAGGTAACCTCGAGCGCGGGAGAGTCATCGATGCCCATTTTCGTCAATTGCGATTGCGGGAAACGGCTTCAAGGGCGAGATGAGGACGCGGGCCGGCAAACGCGCTGTCCCTATTGCAATCGCATCATCACACTGCCGGGGGCGGCCGCCGCTCCGGAACCCGCCGCTCCGGAACCCGCCGCTCCCTGGCCCTCCGCGTCTCCCTCTCCGCGTCCTGTTCCCGCAGCCGAGTTCAAATGTCGGGTTTGCCGCGACTCGTTCGCCGCTGCCGAGGTCTACAACGAAGACGGCCGCTACATCTGCAAGCGCTGCTTCGATCGTGAAACCGAGGAGGCAGAGGAACGCGAGTCCGCGCCGCGCCGATCGCGCGTCCGGCGGCGGCGCGATGACGAGGAGGACGAAATCATTCGTCCGCGCCACGGGGGACACGTCAACAACTATCTGACGGAGTCCATCCTCGTCACCATCTTTTGCTGTCAAATCTTCGGCATCATCGCGATCGTCCACGCCGCGCAGGTCAACACATGCCTGGCGCGCGGCGACTATCATGCCGCCGTCGTCGCGTCGAACGCTGCCAAGACCTGGTGCGGCGTGGCCTTCGGTCTGGGGATGGCGCTTATTGTCGTCGGGATTCTTGGCATGGTTGCGATGGGAGGATGAAGCGTCCCCTTCTCCGCAGACTTGTGCTGTTGTCGGCCCTCGGCGGAGTCGCCGTCCTGCTCTGTGTTCGTTCGCCGCATCAGCCGGGCAGCTATCCCCCATGTCCCTTTTACGCCCTGACCGGTCTTTACTGTCCCGGCTGCGGCACTCTGCGCAGTCTGCATGCTCTCCTCCAGGGCGACGTGTTGCAGGCTCTCGCCTACAACAGCCTGGCCATCGTCCTGCTGCCGTTCGTTATTGGGAGCCTGGTCTGGGGCATAGTCGTCGAGTTGCGCCGCCCTCGCGAGGCCGTTCGTCCCTGGCCGGCCTGGCCGCTGCGCGTGTTGCTGGGTCTCATTCTCGTGTACTGGATCCTGCGCAACGTCCCTCTTGCGCCGTTTGACGTTCTGGCTCCTCATCCGCTCGCCGTGACAAGGGACTGAAGGAGGATCGCCGATGGGAATGGAACAGAGCGTGGACTTCGCACCGGGAGCCGCACCTGCATGGCCGGCGATCCGAGCTTTCCTGAGCGAACGCGGCTTTCCGGTTCAGTTGCGGATGATCGACGGCCAACTCGCCTTCCCCGATGAGGAGCCGCCGGCGGAGTGGAAGGAACTTCGCATCGGCACGCCTCAGGGAATGATCACGATGCGGCACGACGGCGAACGGCTGACCTTCGTCACCTGGGGCAACGCCGAACGGCCTTTGCTTGAGGCATGGAACGCTCTCGTCTGGGCCTGCGCCCATCTTGGCGCTGGCCGGATCCATTCCGACACGGGTTCGCGGAGCGCCTCGGAGTATCAGCGCGTCAGCGACCTGCCGGCGGTCTTGAAGGAGTGATTCCATCGAAACGGCACGTTTCTTGCATGGTTATTCAGTACAATCTAACGAGAGGGATCTTTGAGACGATTCCACCAACGAAAGAGACTCATCATGAAGAAGACATCGCTTCTGGCGGCGTGCGCGGCTGTGGCCCTCCTCGGGTTCTCCACCTCGGCGAAGGCTCAGTTCTATTATCCGTCCGTGGGCGTGACCCCCTATGTCGTCACGCCGGGCTTCTACAGCACTCGCGCCGCGGGCTATGGCCCCTATTACGGACGGGGTGTCACATACGTCCAGCCGACCGTGGCCGCCTACTCCTACGCTCCCACAGTGAGCTATGAGGTTGCTTCCCCCTATGTCGTGACCTCCCCCTATGTCGTGGGTTCTTCCTACGGCTATGTCAATCCCGGCTACAGTGTTGGCTACCCCTACACCACCCGGTATGCGGGCAACTACGGAAGTCCTGTCTATGTGAATTCCGGCAGGGGATTGTTCTACCGGCGCTGAGCGGATGGCCGGCGAAAAAGAGAACCCCTCGGCCCGCGAGCCGAGGGGTTCTCTTTTTCACGATGCACTTTTCCCGACGCCCTTCTCACTACTGGGCCAGGGCCGGGCTGGAGATGACCGAGGTCTGGATGATTTCCTCCTCCTCGTTGATGATGATGCGCGGCGTAATCATCATGAGGATGTTCTCCGTCTCGCGCCCGTAGCCGACGTTCTTCACCAGACGATTCAGGTACGGGATTTTGCTGAGGATCGGCGGGCCGAACTCGTTGCGTCCCTCGGACAGTCGCTTCAGGCCGCCCAGCAGAACCGTGCCGCCGTCCGGCACCACGGCTGTCGTCTGCACGTTGATGAAGTTGGTCACCGGCTGTTGGATAAACTGCGTCAGGATCGACGGATTGCCCACCGACCCCACTCCCTCGATGAACGGCTGAACCGTCACGACGACCGGAAAGACAGCCACCGACGCGGCTGGGTTCGTCAAGCGCAGATCGACGTTGACGCGGACGAAGCGTCGATCGCCCGTCACGACCGGCTGCACGTTGATCGACGTGCCGAAGTTATTCACCTGGGCATTCGGGATGAACAGCGGGCCGCCGGCGACCCCCTGGGCCGCGATTTGAACGCCCTGCACGAAGACCTGCGAGAAGCCGGAGTCCAGCGAGGCCGACTGGCCGTTGAACATCACCAATTTGGGCGCCTGCATGACGTTGAAGCGCTGATCGCCCTGGGCCGCCTCCATGAAGAACTTCACCTGGATGTCGCTCAGGAAGGCGAGGCCGAAGCCGATGCCGCCCGTCGTATTGCCGGTGAAGGCCGACCCCAGACCGAACGGCGGAGTCGCCAAACCGAAGCTCGTCGGCTTGATCGGAATGTCCAGGTCGGAGGTGAACGTTCCCGCCGACGTCAGACCGGTAATGAACCGGCTCGGGCTGAAGTCCTGCACGAAGCCCGCCGGCTTGAACTGGCCCGTCTGGAGGCCGCGAACCAGCTGCGGCTCGTAGGGGGCCGTGCTGCGGTCCGTCTTGATGTTCACGTCGAAGTTGACGCCCATCCGCTCGAAGAAGTTGTCCGACAGCGAGATCAAGCGAATCTCGATGGCGACTTCGAGGTCCTGAAGACGCCGCAACTGCGCCAACAGGTCCGCGATCTGCTCCTGGATGTCCGGCGTCTGGTTGATGATGAGCGTCATGCCGAGCGGGAAGTAATCGATCGTTCCCGGCCCTGCGGAGTCGTTCCACGAGTTCGGATCCACGCTGCTCTTGAGCAGTTGAATCAGTTGTTGTGGCATCGCGTTGGACGGCCCGCCTTGCACCTGCTGCTGTTCCCCCGGCTGGCTGCTGGCGAACTGGCCGCCGCTGCCGTTCTGCGAGGACGAGCCTAACGGCGAGCCGACCGACGAACCGCCCGCCATGCTGCCGGGCGTGGGCGTCGGGGCCGGACTGCCGTTGCGGAGCGGAGCGTTGGTGGCGTTGAGGCGATCGACCTGCTTCTCCCACTTGAAGACGTCGGGCGTCTTGTGGTCCTCAATCGGGATGACCAGGTCGGCGACGAGATACGTCTTCCGCACCTGTTTTTCCTTGGCCTGGGCGGGCGTCGTCACCTGGAGCACGTTGTCGCGAATCACCCACGTCAGATCGACCGAACGCAGGATGATGTTGAGCGCCGACTTCATGGCGACGCGGTCGAGTTTCAGGGTGACGGGACGATCCAGCGAGATATTCTCCTGCTTCAGCGCCGCCGTGTCCGGGATGATGTTGATGTCGTGCAAATCGTGCAGCGAGTTGATAACGTCCCGCAACGGTGTGTCGGCGTAATTGATCGTCACCGGCTTGTCGAGGATCGCCTCAATTTCACGGACCGCCTGCGTCTTGCGAATCCCACTTTCACGCGAATTCGGATCGCCCGCTCTTCTGTGGCCGAGGAGGGTGCGCTCCTTGTTGATCACGACCGGGTTCTGCACATCGGCGTAGGCCCCGATGCCGCTGCCGTCTTGCAGCAAGTGATAGTTAGTGTCCTCGTTCTGCGCCTTGCGTTTCTTGTCCTCGGTCAAGCGCGATTGCGTCCGGGCGATGGTGACGGCGGCCGTCGCGAAGGGATTGTCCGGATCCAGTTCGACGACCATCTTCGCGTACATCTCCGCTTCGTGATACTTGCCTTGCTTGTAGTACTCGGTGAACTGCTTCATCAGTTGTCCCACGTTCTTCTGCTTGTTCTGCTCCCGCAGGATCTTTTCACTCAGAATCGACGACGCGGTCCTTTGCGTCCCGGCGACCTGCCGGTCGAGGCTGTTCTGGCTCTGCAGCACGTTGTACTTCGCGATGCGGTTATCGATTGGCTTGCGCAGCATGGCCAGCTTGTTGGCATCGAGTTGCGCCTCGGGCAGTTTCGCGATGAAGTTTTGCAGCAGCGTCACGGCCCCCTCGGCGTCGCCCTGAGCGAAGCGGTCGCCCGCCTCGCGCATCGCCTTCATCGACTCCGCGCGAAGTTCCTGGAACTGGACGTTGCGCATCGCCTTCGTCTGCGCCAGGAGGTCAGTCGTGTAGGTATCGGCGTCGGTGATAGTCATCTTGCCGGCCGACGGATCGTCGGGGAAAATCGGCGGAGGAGAACCTGCGGCGCCGTCGCCTCGATCGGTCACGGTCTGATGCCCTGCCGGCGATACATGAGCGAGGTCCGTCGAGGGCAACAGGTGTCCGCCTCCCATTTCGGCGGAGGCCATCATTTCGCGGACACGAGCCTGACGCACCTCGTCGAGACGCTGAACGTGGACGCCGGCCAGGATGGCGCGGGCGTGTAAAAAGTCGCCGCGGTTGAAAGCGGCCAGGGCCGCATCGCAGGTGCGCCGGTCTTCCAGACGCTGCTGGTTGTTCTCCTCGATATCAACTTCCTTCAGGCGCTGCTCGGCCAGCGGCTTGACGCCGAAATCGCCCTGATACGCCTCCTCGGCGATCCGCCGCGCCAGCGACAGGTTGCCCTTGCGCAGTTCGAGCCGGCTCTTTTCCAGCAGGGTCAACCCTTGGGCGCGGGCAGCGGGATCGACAGGGGGACCTGCCTGCGCGACCGGCGACGGTGCGACCGGCGGCGTCAGCGCGACCGGAACGCCCGGCCCGACGGACGAAGGCGGCGTCAGAGTCGGACCCGTACTGACCTGCGCGACCGGAGCGCTCAGACGAGCCTTTACCGCCGCGACAAGCTTGCACTGTTTGTCGATATCAGACGGGTCGAGGTCGAAGCTGACGGTCAGTTCGCGAGCGGACTTCAGCATCTTCTCCGCCGTCTCGCAGTTCTCCGAGGGCGCGCCTTCGCCAAAGGTGGCGAGCTTGATGGCGCGGTCGGCGACGATGGCGCTTTGCCGGCGGGCGTCAGAGGCCAGTTGTTGCTGCACCATCTCCGGCGACACCTCGTCCGCCTTGAAGGCGATCTTCAGGCTCTCGACCTCGGCCAGTTTCTTCTTCGCCTCGATCAGTTTGCCCTGCATCTGAAGCGTGTGAACGTCCATCAGGAGAGCGCGAGCCTTCTCCATCTCCGGGCTTGGCGGCACACTCTTGCTCGCTACTTCGGTCTTCGAGGCATCCGTCTTCAAGGAGTCTTTCTTCGAGACCTTGCGGCCGGAGACAATCGCGCTGTTCCGCTTCTTCTCCTTCCCCACCTGGATCTCGTCGATCAGCTTGTTGGGGCGGTCGCCGAGGTCCCAGATGCTGTAAGGGCCGTGCATCTGCTGCGCCTGGAAAGCCAGCTTCGACGCCTTGTCGTAGTCGCCATCCTCATACGACCTGCGTGCCTCGGCCAGGACGTGGACGGATTCCTCGCGGTCCTTCTTGGCGCGGGCTTTCGCCAGGTCGGTCTGCAGCTTGTCGGGCGAGTCATCGAACAGGCCGTACTTGCCGGCGCGGTAGCCGCGAACGCGCTTTAGCGTGACGCGGACCTCATCGAATTTCCCCTGCGTAAGTTGCTTGCGGCCCTCGCGCAACAGCGTCAGCGCTTCCTGCTGACTGGCTGCGGCGGGTTCGTCGCCTTCCTTGGCGTCTCGATCCGTGCGCTCGATGGTCCGGGCGACGGTTTTCGCCGGGACCAAGGGCGTCGAGGTAACCGTGCGCGAGCGAACGTCCTGAATGGCGCGTAGCAGGCGCTCGGGATTGTCCTCGCTCCAGGTGAGGCTCGGCCTCAGAGCGCGGGCCTGTTCCGCGTACCCTGCGGCCGTGTCGAGTTGTCCCTTGACGATGGCCTCGCGGCCCTTGACGAGCAGTTGACGTGCCTGCTCCGTGTCAGCCGGAGTGGTGGCGGACGGAGCGGTTTTCGGTGTCTGCTTGACTGTCTCCGCGGCGCGGAAACCGACCTGCACCTCGGTGCCGGTCGAGGCCGGCTTCTTCTCCTGGACCGCGGGCTTCTCGGTCTTCTTGTTGCTCCCGAAGAGGTTCTTGACCGGAGCGAAGAAGCCGCTCGACGACTTCTCCTTCTCCCTGGCCGTCTCGTCCTTGGCCGCCGGCGTCACCTCGGGAAGTTTCGCGTTCTTCGCCTTGTCCTTTTCCTGCTTGGCGCGGGCGATCTGAATGTCCTTCTTCACCCGGCTCGGGCTGTCGCTCCAGAGCGGGAAGGTCAGCGTCGAGGCGTTCTGCTCGGCGGCCTGGGCGAGCTTCTCGGCCCGGTCGAAATCGTTTCGCTTGAGGGCGGCCCGGCTGGCGGTCAGCAGTGTGTGCGGATTGCGCCGCGCCTTGGCGACGTCTTCGAGGACGCGAGCGGGAGTGTCTTCCCGCCCGTTGGGCTTGCCGGGCGTCAGGTTGGCCTCGCGAGCGAGCCGCTCGGCGGAATCGAATTCACCCTGACCGATCAGGGCGCGAGCTTGTTTGAGTTTCGCGCGGGCTTCGGCATCGCCGTTTGGCCGCGCTGGATCGGGCAGGCCGTCCAGGGTCGCCGGCTGGGCCGGCAATTGAGCGTGGGCCGCAACTGTGAGACACAGCATTGTCGCGACGGTTAGAATGGTGATTCCGCCGGTCCGCGTTCGTGACATGATCGTTCCCCTCGCCACCTGGGCCTCCTTTCCCTTCCCCTGCTTCCGCCATGGACGGAGTATCCCATCCAGATTGGTTGTCGTGCCTGGCTCGTGCATTGCCGTTCCCCTGTGAGAGTCCCCCGCTCGCGCAGCCGCGCCCGTAAAGATGTGAGCCGGGCCAGCCGCGTGAGCGACTCCGTCATTCGCAAGCCGTTGTCACTCGCCTGTCTCGACGGTTGATCCCCTGGAAACGTCGAACGGTCCGCGGTCTCGCCGAGAGTAGCGGCGAACGCGGTCCCCTCCGGCCGTCGCGACGTTTCCGTCGGGAGTCCTGAGTCAAAAATCGTTCAAGTCGAGACAGGAAAGCGGAAGAGCTATAGCCAGACGCCGCCGGGAGGTCAAGGGCATCTCTGAAGAGCGAGTGTGCCTTTTCTTGCCGCTCGCGGCTTAGCGGGCCACCTGCTAAGCCGCAAGCGGCAAGAAAACGTCTCGCCCCTGTCCGGCACGTCCCCGGATCGTTAGCCTGAGAGATGACGCTCGTCTTACTTGATCCAGGTTCGCGCTGATTGCAGCGCGCTCGTAGAGGCGATATCTGAGGAAGGACGATAGTACCATGAAGAGGTGGACGGTTGTTGCATTGCTGGCGTTGCTCGGCACGCTTGGCTCGTTTGTCATGGCCCAGGAAACCAAGGGCATCTCGTGGGAGCATGGCCTGAGCTTCCAGGTGCGCAAGTTCGGCGAGACCGCCTTCACCGACAAGACACAGAAGTACGACGCCGAGGTGTTCGTCGATAAGGACATCAGCCAGCTCGTCTACATCGCCGAGACCGGCTCGATGGGCCTGGGCGCCGGCAAGGCGCAACCGGGTAAGGACGTCAAGGCGCCGCTGCTCTTTCACGGCATCGAGGTGAAAGTCCGTCCTTCCGGGGAAACTTCGTTCAACAAGGAGGCCAAGCAGTTCTCGGCGGAAGTATTCCACGATCCCAACACCGACAACCTCGTCTACATCTCCGAGATCGGCTCGCTGGCCGCCACTTCGGCCGCCGGCGTCTCTGCCCCCCAGAAGGTCGAGAAGCCCGAATGGTTCCACGGCCTGGAAGTGAAAGTTCGCAAGGCCGGCGAGAAGGAGTTTAAGAGCGACACGAAGAAGGTCAGCCTGGAAGTCTACAAGGACGCGAACACCAACCAACTGGTCTACGTCACCGAGACCGGCGCGATTGCGATCGTCTCGGCCAAAGGCGCGACGAAGCCGGCGGAAGTGAAGACGCCGGCGTGGTATCATGCGTTTGAGGCCAAGGTGCGCAAGGCCGACGAGAAGATGTTCTCCAAGGACACGAAGACGTATGGCGTCGAGGTCTACAAGGACGACAACGTCAACACCTTGATCTACGTTTGCGAGACGGGCGCGATCGCCGTCGTGCCGGCGGGAGGTCTGACGAAGCCGGGCAACAGCAAGGAGCCGAAATGGCTCTATGGCCGAGCCTTCAAGGTTCGCAAGGCCGGCGAACCGAATTTCACTGACAAGACGCAGAGTTTCGGGGCCGAGGTCTACAAGGACGAGACTTCCGGGAACCTCGTCTATCTGTCCGAGAAGGGCGCCCTTGTCGTGGCGCCTGGGAAGTGACAAGGTGCCGCTTGCGGCTTAGCAAGGAAGACCGCTAAGCCGCAAGCGGCAAGACAACCAGGGGCCGCTCATGTCCGCGCCGCTCTCTCGTCTGGTCGCTCGCGTTCGCCGGCGGGTGTTCCTCCAGCAGTTCGGACGCCGGCTTGTCGTCCTCGGCTCGTCGGCCCTTCTTCTCGTCGCGCTCGCGATCCTGTATCTCGCGGACGGACGATTCCGGGGCGCGCCGTGGTCCATCGATAGCCCGTTGTTCCTGACGCGCCTCGCCTGGCTTGGCGGCGCGGTCGGCCTGGCCGCTCTCATCGCCGGTCTACTCGCCTGGTTGCAGCAGCCGTCGCCGCTCGCCGCCGCCCTGTCGCTCGATCAGACCTTCAAACTCCACGAACGCATCTCGACCAGTTACTCGCTAACTCCCGAGCAGGTTTCCTCGCCGGCGGGACAGGCGCTCGCCGCCGACACTGAACGCTGCCTCGCAAAATTGTCGATCGCCCCGGCGTATCCACTGAAGCCGTCACGTCGCGCCGCTCTGCTGCCTCTGGGGTTTGTCGTCTGTCTGGCCGCGATCTTCTTCTGCGACCGCACGCGGAACAAGGCTGTCGCGGAGACGACGCCTGTCAGTCCCGCGCTGAAAGCGGAACTCGACGAGGTGCAGAAGGGACTGAAGGAACTGGCGAAACAAACACCCCCGCCGCCGAAAGCCGGCAAGCTCCCCAAGGGCGACGACTTCCAGAAGTTCGCCGAGGAGTTGGAACGGCTCGCCCAGAAGGAGCCGAAGACGAATGAGGAAGCCAAGGATCTGCTCAAGGAGGTGACGACGCTCGAAGAGAAGATGCGCCGTCACGAGCAGGGACTGGCCGACCGCGCCGAGGCCCTGAAACAGCAGAGTGAGGAAGCGGATCGCCTTCGCAAGAACCCGAAGAAGGAGAAGCTGGCTCCGACCGAGAAGGCGCTGAACGACGGCGATTTCAAGAAAGCCGCTGACGAGTTGCAACGCCTCAGCCGTGAGATGCAGGACGACAAGCTCTCGGACGAGCAGCGCGAGCAGATGGACAAGGACATGCAGGACCTGCGCGAGCAACTCGACCGCCTCATCGACGTCAAACAGAAGAAGGCGAAGGCCCTCGACAAGGACAAGGAAAAGAGGGACAAGGAGAAGCAGGACAGGAAGGACGGCAAGGACAAGCAGGAAGGCGACATGGGCGAGGACGGCGACGATGAGGAACTGCGCGAGATGACGGAGGCCGAGAAGAAGGAAGTCGAGGACCTGATGGACGCTCTCAAGGATCTCGAAGACATGGAGAAGGCCCTGAAGGACGGCGACAAGGCCAAGGCGGCGGAGAAGCTCGAGCAGGCAGCCGGGAAGCTCGCCAAGTGCGACAAGCGCAGCGGACAGCAACGCGCGGGCAAGCAACTGGGCAAGCTTCAGGCATTGAAGGACCGTCTGGGCCGAGGCATGGGTCAGGGATCGAATCCGGCTTCGGGCAAGCGTCCCGAGAAGCCGGAAGAGGACATCAAGGGCGTCGATACGAAGACGCCTGGGGAACGTGGCCAGGGCGGGATCAGTGGATTCCGCTTCGTGCCGGGCCAGGGCTTGAAGGAGCCGCGCAAGGCCGAGGACGTGCGTCCCTTCATCGAGGACGCGGGACGCGAGGCGGCCGAGGCGCTGCAACGGCAACGTGTCCCGCGAGCCGACGCCGACCTGACGCGCGGCTACTTCGAGAAGCTCCGGAAGGGCGATTCGGACAAGAAATGAGTTTCGGCTCTGAGAATTTGCATTCCCGCGCAGTGTGACCTACTTTACCTGTGTCCTCTGCTTTGGGGAGAAGGAGAGGGCTTCCGGGGCCGCCGGCAGTGAGGGGATTGCCGGCGGCCCAATTTCTTTTCAATCCCCTCCGTCCATCGCGTTGCCTTATCCTCCTCTCATTTCGACAATAACCTCATGACTGTTCTTGCTGGCGTTTCTTGCTCTTGAGAAGAGCGCGAAACGCAAGCAAGAGACGGCACCATGAGGGGCATCGGATCATGAGCAATTCGTTCGGCAGCAAGGCCGTTCTCAACGTCGGCGAACGACGCTACACGATTCACCGGCTCGACGCGGTCCTGCAACAGTTCCCCAACTCCGCTCAGCTGCCCTTCTGCCTGAAGATCCTGCTCGAAAACCTGCTGCGGACGGAGAATGGGCTGAGCGTCCGCCCCGACGACATCGCCGCCCTCGCCGGCTGGGACGCGAAGGCGGAACCGTCGAAGGAAATCGCCTTCACTCCCGCGCGCGTCCTCCTGCAGGACTTCACCGGCGTCCCCGCCATCGTCGATCTGGCCGCCATGCGCGACGCCATGCGTTCTCTCGGCGGCGATCCGGCCCGCATCAATCCGCTCTGCCCGGCCGAGTTGGTCATCGATCATTCGGTGCAGGTCGACGACTTCGGCAACGGTCTCTCGTTTCGCCACAACGCCGACCTGGAATTCGAGCGGAATCGCGAGCGTTACGGCTTCCTGCGCTGGGGCCAGAAGGCCTTCAAGAACTTCAAGGTCGTCCCTCCCGACACCGGCATCGTCCACCAGGTCAACCTCGAATACCTGGCCCGCGTCGTGTTCGTCGCCCCTCCCTCGCTTGACGGCGAGGCCGGCAATCCGCTCGCCTATCCCGATACGCTCGTCGGCACCGATTCCCACACGACGATGATTAACGGCCTGGGCGTGCTGGGCTGGGGCGTAGGCGGCATCGAGGCGGAAGCGGCGATGCTCGGCCAGCCGGTGTCGATGCTGATTCCGCAGGTCGTCGGTTTCCATCTCAAGGGCCGGCTTCCCGAGGGATCGACGGCAACCGATCTCGTCCTTCACGTCACGCAGATCCTTCGCAAACATGGCGTCGTCGGCAAGTTTGTCGAATTCTTCGGCGAGGGCCTGACCGACCTGCCACTCGCCGACCGGGCCACGATCGCCAACATGGCCCCCGAGTATGGGGCGACCTGTGGCATCTTCCCTGTCGATGCCGAGACGCTGCGTTATCTGCGCTTCAGCGGCCGGCCGGAGTCTCTCGTGCAGCTGGTCGAGGCGTACATGAAGGAGCAGGGATTGTTCCATACGCCCTCCACTCCCGCGGCCGTCTACAGCGATACGCTCGAACTCGATCTGTCCTCCGTGGTGCCGAGTCTCGCGGGGCCGGCGCGGCCTCAGGATCGCGTCAACCTCAGCGAGGCGAAGCAATCCTTCTCGAAGGCCCTCGAGGCGATCCTGAGCAAGGCCAAGCCCAAGGCCGACGGCTCCACCGTGAGCGCCAACGACTCGGCGCCGCTGACGATTGACGGGACTGCAACGGAATTGCGGCATGGTTCAGTGGTGATCGCGGCCATCACCAGCTGCACCAACACGTCGAACCCATCGGTGATGATGGCGGCGGGCCTGCTCGCCAAGAAAGCGATCGAGCGCGGATTGACGACAAAGCCGTGGGTGAAGACGAGCCTCTCGCCTGGCTCGAAGGTCGTGACCGATTACCTGATCGACGCCGGCGTGATGCGCTACCTGGAGATGCTGCATTTCAACCTTGCGGGCTATGGCTGCATGACGTGCATCGCCGAAGGGACGCCCGTGCTGCTCGCTAACGGAACGGCTCGACGCATCGAGGAGATGCCGGGAGCGGGGGGAGCCGTGCTATTCAGCCCTACGCCGGAGGGCAAACTCGGCATGGCGATGCAGGTGGAGGCCGAGTCCAAAGGTATGCGCGATTGTGTCAGGCTCGTCTTGCAGGATGGGCGAACGCTCGTCTGCACTCCCGATCATGAAATCCTCTGCGAGGGTGGGCGCTGGGTGCGAGCGGACCGGCTGGAACGCGGCCAGGATCGTGTCGTCGCGGGCCTGGAAGTGCCGGTCGATGAACGCGGCAACGATGAAGCCGGCTACGCGCTCAGCGTGGGACCGATGCAGCTGACGCTGGACACCGCGCAGGAACGCTTGCGGACTCTCGCGTTCGCCCGATTGCTCGGTCATCTGCTGGGCGACGGTTCCATCAGCGTTTTGAAACAGGGGCGCATCAACGTCGGACAGGCCGTGGATCGCGAGGTCGTCCTGAACGACATCGAACTGCTCACCGGCAAACGGCCCGCCGGAACCCAATATGACGAGCGCAAATGGTCGATCGTTCTGCCAGCGTCCCTGACAGAAGCGATTACGCAGTTGTCGGGCGTGAGAGTGGGCCGGCGCATCGATCAGCCACCTTCGCTGCCTGCCTTCCTCCTGGAGGATCGCTGTCCCGTCGCGGTAGTGAGAGAGTATCTGGGCGGGGTCTTCGGGGCGGACGGCCACGCTCCCTGTCTGCACCGCATGAGCGACCGCCCGGAAGACGCGACGCTCACACCACCCGCTTATTCGCAAAGTGCCAGACCCGAGCATGTGGAGCAACTTGAGCAGGTGATGTGCGAACTGCTCCGTCTCCTGTCCCGCGGTGGAGTCAGCACCGAGGGAGCGAACCTTCGGAAATATCCGACACGACGCTCCGCTTCGTCGTACCCCGAAGCCCAGGATGGCTCGCCCCGCGTGGAGGTTCGCCTCGAACTGCCGGACGGGCTATCGTTCGTGGAGCGCGTGGGGTTCCGCTACTGTGTGGACAAGGCACTGCGGGCCTCGGCAGCGGCGGTGTACTGGCGAACGATCGCGAAGATCAATGAACAGCGGCTCTGGATGTCGCTTCGATTGAAGCAGATTCACGAGAGCCAGCCCCAACTCTCCTTCACCCAGGCTCGCTCGGCGGCAGCGACGGAGTTGAAACAGCGCGAAACGATCGTCTTTCCCCACTATTCGTTGCTGCAAGGCCACGATCGTTTCGACCGGCTGCCGCAGCCGGAGGATCGAACGTTTCGACCGCTGCACCGCGAGAGCTGTAGTTTTCCGTCTCCCGTCGAACTGCTGGAGGAACTCGGAGTGCGCGAGTGGTTCGCGCCGTTGAAGTCCCGCGCGGAGACAGACCCCGGCAAACGCTACTGTGTGGAGAAGACGGCGGAGACGTTGCCGACCTTCAGCCTGCGTGTGCTGGATCGCCGGCCGGCGGGCCAACGGGAAGTGTTCGACCTGGGAGTGGAAGGCATCCATGCGTTCGTAGCCGGGACTGTGGGGGTCCACAATTGCATCGGTAACAGCGGTCCACTGCCGCCGGACGTCTCGAAAGCGATTCAGGATAGCAACCTCGTCGTCTGTTCGGTGCTATCCGGCAACCGCAACTTTGAGGGCCGGGTCCATCAGGAAGTGAGGGCGAACTATCTCGCCTCGCCGCCGCTGGTCGTGGCTTACGCCCTCGCGGGCCGTATGGACATCGACCTCTTCAACGAGCCGCTCGGCTACAACGGCCAGGGAGAGCCGGTCCAGTTGAAGGACATCTGGCCGACGCAGCAGGAAGTGAGCGAGGCCATCGCGCAGTCGCTGCGTTCGGAGATGTATCTCAAGCAGTACAGCGAGGTCTTCCTGGGCGATGCGGCCTGGCAGCAGTTGCCGGTCCCCGAGGGCGAACTGTACTCCTGGGATGAGGCATCCACCTACGTCAAGAATCCTCCCTATTTCGTGGACATGAAGGCGACGCCGGAGCCGGTGCGCGACGTTCATGGGGCGCGTGTGCTGCTCATGCTGGGGGACAGCATCACGACGGACCACATCTCGCCGGCGGGCAACATCAAGACGGCGAGTCCGGCGGGACAATATCTCATCGGCCACGGCGTGACACCGGGCGATTTCAACCAGTATGGAGCGCGCCGTGGCAACCATGAGGTGATGATGCGCGGCACCTTCGCGAACATTCGGCTGCGCAATCAGCTCGCGCCCGGCACCGAGGGCGGCGTGACGCGGCATCTGCCGGACGGCGAGCAGATGTCGGTGTTCGACGCGGCGGAACAATATGCGAAGGAGGGCGTGCCGCTGATCGTGCTGGCGGGCAAGGAGTATGGCTCGGGATCGTCGCGCGACTGGGCGGCGAAGGGGCCGCGTCTGCTCGGAATCCGCGCCGTCATCGCCGAGAGTTACGAGCGCATTCATCGCTCGAACCTCGTCGGCATGGGAGTGCTGCCCTTGCAGTTCCTCGCGAAAGAGAACGCGGCGAGTCTCGGCCTGACCGGCGAGGAGGTGTACGATCTGGAAGGGCTGACGCAGAAGCTGGCGGACAACTTTACCGGCGGACGCGAAATCTCCGTCCATGCACATTGGCCGGATGGCACGGAGAAAGTGTTCAAGGCGATCGTGCGCATCGATACGCCGCAGGAGGTGCTGTACTACCAACACGGCGGGATTCTGCAGTACGTCCTACGGCAACTGGCGCAGAAGTGACAACACCGATGAAGTTCCGAAACCCCTGGATTGACCCCCGCGTGGAACAGGTGCGGTCCGCAGCCGCTCAAGCGTACTTGCTTGGTCACGGCTGGAAGGCCCTCCCCATCGAGCAACCCAATCTGCTGCCGTTTGAATCTGCGCTGGATGAGGAGACCCCTGTGATTCTGGTCCCTGTCATCGAAGAAGCACGCGACTATCCTCAGCGCATCGTGGAATTCATCACGGAACTGGCGCTGGCAGAGGGCCGATACGCCGTGGAAGTCTTGAACGACATCTTGCAACAGTCTTCACTGCCCATCTCGACAAATGGTCCCAGCACGCCCGTACAACCTGAATCTGCCGTGCGGTAGATGCCAGGAGGGGGGGACGGGTGTGATTGGGAATCGTAGGTAAAGCTCACGCAGCCAAAGCCCAGAATGCATCCCAAGCGGCGGTGCCGCTCTGATACAGGGCCCGCAACGGCGCTACCTCGGCCGCTCCGTCTTCGAGCCAGCGCATCCCGCTT
>JBBRIK010000005.1:0-19060 GCA_038221045.1 Gemmatales bacterium | reverse complement strand
GGTGTAAACGTCCGACAGATACATTGCCAGCGGATCGTTGTTGCGCTCGCCGATCTTGAAGGCAGGGGTCGGCGACGTCGGGCCGATGATGACGTCGCATTCGCGAAACACCCGGTCGAAATCGTCCTTGATGAGCCGTCGTACCTTCAACGCCTTGAGGTAATAGGCGTCGATGTAGCCGCTCGACAGAACGAACGTGCCGAGCATGATGCGGCGCTTCACCTCCGCGCCGAAGCCCTCGCCGCGCGAGCGCTCCATCATCTGAATCAGGTTGTCGAAGCTCGCCGCCCGCTGCCCATAATGGACGCCGTCGTAGCGCGCGAGGTTACTCGACGCTTCCGCCGTCGCCACCAGATAGTACGTCGCCACCGCGTGCGGGCTATTCGGCAGCGAGACGTCCTTGATCGTGGCCCCCAGCAGTTCGTAGACCTTCAGCGCCTCGCGCACATGCCGTTCGACCTCGCCATCGAGGCCCGCGCCGAAATGCTCGCGGGCCACGCCGATCGTCAGCGGCCGGATGGGTTCATTCAGCGTCCGGCGATATGCCGGCACAGGACGCTCAACGCTGGTACTGTCGCGCGGGTCATGGCCGGCGATGACCTCCAGCAGCCTCGCAATGCCCTCGACGTCGCGGGCCATCGGGCCGACCTGATCGAGGGAACTGGCGAAGGCGATGAGGCCGAAACGCGACACCCGGCCATAGGTTGGTTTCAGTCCCGCGATGCCGCACAACCCCGCCGGCTGGCGGATCGAGCCGCCCGTATCGGTCCCCAGCGCGAGCGGCACCACTCCCGACGCGACTGCCGCCGCGCTGCCGCCGCTGGAGCCGCCCGGAATGCGCTCCCGGTCCCAGGGATTGCGGGTGACATGATAGGCGCTGTTCTCCGTCGAGGACCCCATGGCGAACTCGTCCATGTTCGTCTTGCCGATCAGCACGGCGTCGGCACGGCGAAGACATTCGACGACGTGCGCGTCATAGGGAGGGACGAAGTTCCGCAGCATCTTGCTGCCGCAGGTGGTGGTCAGGCCGCGCGTACAGAGGACGTCCTTGAGCGCGACGGGAAGACCGGCCAGCGGACCGAGCGCATCGCCTCGTTGCCGGCGCGCGTCGATGGCCCGCGCCTGCTTCAGAGATCCTTCCTCGTCGAGAAGCAGGAAAGCGCCGATCTGGGCGTCTCGCTGGCGGATGTCCTCAAGACAGGCGGCGGTCAATTCCTCGGCCGTGAACTGGCCGCGCTCCAGGGCCTGGAGAAGATCGCCGCTGAGGCGGTCGGTCAGCATGGGATCGCTCTCCTGGCGGATCGGTCGAAGTGAAGGGACGGTGGCAATCGTCAGTCGAGGACGGCGGGAACGCTGAAGAAGTCCTGCTGGCGTCGCGGGGCGTTGGCCAGCGCCTCGTCGGGAGACAGAGAGGCTGCCTGCTCATCGGGACGGAAGACATTGGCCAGATCGAGAGCGTGAGCCAATGGCTCGACGCCCTCGGTATCGACCTGCTGCAATTGAGCGACGTAATCGAGGATGGCGCGAAGCTGCGGCGTCATCGTGTCCAACTCGTCCGGAGAGAGACCGAGCCGGGCGAGATGGGCCACCCAGCCGACCTGTTCGGGAGTCAGCGTGGAGGAACTCACGCGACGCTCCTCGCTCAAAGTTGGGCCGGCATCTGGAACGGTTGACGCTTCTGAGGCCGTTGGATGCGTCCGGAACGAATGCAGGCAACGCAGACGCGCATGGTCTTGACGGAGCCGCCGACCTGACACTGGAGACGCTGCAAGTTGGGGAAGAAAGTGCGGCGACTGATGCCGGTGACCTTGCGGCCGATACCGCCCAGGTACTTGGCCTTGCCGCGATGCGAATAGTGATTTCCCTTCACAGGCTTCTTGCCGCAAACCTCACATTGCATGCCCATGACGACACTCTCCTCGGCAACACTTTGGGAAAGTATTCACTATAGCGGCGCGAGTGGGATTGGCAAGTCGAGCAGAGGGGAAGTCAGTCGCACAGCGTCGCGGTCTGAGCACCGCCCGCAGGCTCGCCTGAACGCGTCATGAAGACAAGTTGCCGATCGCACATGCGGATTTCGTCGCCGGGCTTCAGAGGCGAGGAACCCTGGAGCTTGTTGCCGTTGACGTAAGTGCCGTTCTTCGATGCGACGTCGAACAACTCGACCCGGTTGTTGGTGTGAACGAGAATGGCGCAGTGACGGCGCGAGATGTATCCGTCGTGGATGACGACGTCGTTTTCCGGCGCACGGCCGACCGTGTTGAGGCCGATGTGGAGCGGATAGACGTAATCGCGGTCGATGAGCCAGACGCGGAGTTCGGAGGACACGTCGTCGGCACGTTCGACAGCTGTGGGAGACCGGCCGGAGGGGTCCTTCATTTCGACGACGACCGTCTCCCAACCGCGCGCACCGAGTACCACTTCACGCGCACGGCGAAACTCCTGCCGCCGCGGCATCTCGAGATGGACGCTGTTGAGTCGAGGATCGACCATGATAGGCACTCGAACTGATGAGGGAGAACCCCTCAATAAATCAATCATATGTGCGCAATGATGCACGTCAAGCCTTCTCTTCATGGGATGACACCGAAATACTGAAAATACTCCCGCTCGGCTCGGCTTGCTTCGTTGGACGCCGATGGGCTATGCTCTGCCGTTCTCCGTTGGACCAAGGAGGGTCGTAACCATGAAGCGCCGTCTCTGTTTGCTGCTCGTGCTCGGTTCCTGTTTCCTCGCCGCGCCCGGCCCGGGACAATCGGACGAGAAGATCCTGATTCCTCCTCCCGCCGCACAACTCCCGGCGGAACCTCTATCCCGAGAGAACGTTCCTCCCCTTGGGGAGAGAGTGACCGGCTGGAATCGCCCGGCTGATCCGCCGCGAAAGGGCGGCCTCGTCGAAGAACTCATCGACGTTCTCGACAAGACGCACTCGGCCGATGCCTTTCTGGTGACGCTGAAGTTGCTGGAGAAACTCGGCACGCCGGCCGTGAGCGCGATCCCGGCCATTGTGCGGAACGCGGAACGTCTCGGCCTGTTCAAGGACCACCTCCACGCGAAGGACCGCGACAGCGAACTGGTCAATGAAATCGCGCGCTCCATCGAGCAACTTCGTCATGAGACCGCCGAGCCGCCGATGGTCAAACCCGCCTCCTGGGAAAGCAGCACACCGATCGTGTCGCCGCCCTTCACCTGCAAGCTGCAACCCCGAGCCGGCCAGCGCGCGATCAAGATCGTCCTCGATTGCTATGTCGCCGACCGCGTCCTCGACGATCTGGGCCTGCTGCGAGCGGAGGATATCGCTTATCATCTCCGCAAACAGATCGAAGCACGATTCGCCGGCAAGACGAACAGGGCGAGCGAATCTCCTACGGAGGTTTCGGTCGTGCCGATACGCCAGGTCGAGAAGCAGCGCGCGGAAATGACGACCGATGAACTCGGGCCGGATGCTCAGACCCTCGCAAGACATTTCAAGGCCGACTACGCCGTCTGTCTCTACATCCGGTCCGGTCATCTTGCTCCGAAGAAGGCCGGAGTCGCGTCGGGCGGAGTCAACGTCCTGCTCCAGGTGATTGACATTCGGACCCCGGACGAGGACCCGGTTCACGAGGAAGAGATGGATCTGGAACACACGGCAAACACGCGCGAGATGGGGCCGTTCCTGCGCGAATTGATCGATCGAACGACACGAGAAGCGGTCAGCCGTTTGAAGGTGCAGTGAGTCTTGCCGCTTGCGGCTTTGCACTCCTCCACGATTGCAAAGCCGCAAGCGGCAAAACCAGAAGGGGGGAGAAGGTCATCCCTTCTCCCCCCTTCTGGTTTTGCTCGTCGAGTCCCCGACAATCACTTCTTCGTATCGACGCGCTGATACAGCGGCAGATGACGATAGTAGACTTCGAGAGTCAGGAGCGACAGCGAGGTCTGCATGATTCGACCGCCGGCCCCGCTATGGACGTCGTTGCGCGGGTCCCAACTGCCGTTCGGCTCCTGGCGCTTGACCAGGATATCACGCATGCCGGGCCGCTTCGCCTTGTCGTCGCCATTCCAGAAGTCCCAGTAGTCGCCGCCCATGTGATGGAACACCTGGGTCGCGTAATACTCGTAGTAGATGTTGGTGCCCGAGGGCGGAGTCTTCTGAAGCTTCTCGACTCCGTTGCGGAGGCCCGGATTGCGCCGCGGGGTGCCGAGATACTGGCGGCAGAGCAGGCCGACCGCCGACATCGTCGGCGTCTCGCCCGAGCCGGGGACGTAACCGTAGCCGCCGTAATCGGTCGATTCGCAAGAGGTGAGGTATTTCTCGGTGAGGTCGAGCGTGATCTTCGGGACGTTCAGGCCGGACATCTGGCCGGACTTCAGGGCCATCACCTGCCAGCCGACGACAGACGTGTCGCCGCCCTGACGCGGCTGATAGCGCCAGCCGCCGCCGGCGGGATCCTGCGACTTGATGATGTAGTTGATCGCGGCCTGGGCATGCTTCTTCAGCATCGGGTCGGCGGTCAGGCCAAACGCCTCGCACATGGTGATCGTCGCCAGGCCATGAGCGTACATGCCGCCGGGGAACTCGCCATCCTTGCCCTGCTTCGTCATCAGATAGTTGAGAGCGCGCTGGACCGTCTTGACGTACTGGTCGTCCTGGGGACGGCCCGACGGCTTGTGCGTGATACCGGCGGCGAGGTACGGCAGCAGACCGAAGGCGGCGCCCGCCGTGTCGTTCTTCTGGCCCTTGCCCTGGCTGGCGTCGTTCACATAGCGGTTCGAGTTGACGCTCTCCCGAGCGTGTAGGTTGTATCCATCCAGGGACCAGCATCCCTCGGGCGACTGGTGCAGGGCGAGCCATTTGAGTCCCTTGGCGACAGCCGCCTCGGACGCCTTGGAGCCGCCGCCTTCCATCGCCGTCTTTTCGCGGGTCGAGCCGCTGCGACCGGCAAAGCCGCCAGGAGTGTTACGAAGGCCGCGGAGGCCTCCGATTTCGGTGCGATTCATCATGCCCGCGCCGGCGATGTTCGGATCGTCGGGAGCGCCGCCCTGACCGCCGCCCGAGCCGGGAGGCGAGGGAATGGTCACCGGCGGGCCTTCCTTCTCGCCGGCGATGCCGAAGGCCGCGTTCGGATCGACCATGCCCGGCACGCTGACTTCCTCAATGCGATTGACTTCGTAATTCGCAGGCACTTCGGGGTTGATGCCCTCGTCCTCGTTGGTCAGGACGACTTGCTGGTCCTCTTTCGCCTCGACCTTGGTGTTGATCTCTTCCTTGCCGGTATCCTGGTTGTCATCCTTGGCCTGGGCGGTCTTGTCGCTCAGGAACACGATGAAGATGAAGATCAGGATGCCGTGAATGGCCGCGCTGATGATCCAGGCGGGAATGACGCGGAGCGTTTCGCCCCAACCGTTGCGCCCTTCCAGCGGATCAACGCGAATGACGGCGGGCTTCGCCTGACTGTTTACCGATGGTGCCATGCCAACGCTCCCTTAACATCGTTCTGTGCCGTTTGCGGCTTCGCCCTCTCCCGGAGAAGGCAGGTACAAGCGGCCCGTTCCCTATCTTATGTATCTCTGAAACTCAGATCCTTCTCTCTTGTTCCGGAGGCGGCCCCATTTCCTTCGGCGCGGACTCGCCAGGGTCCACTTCCGACGCGCTCACGAAAGGCGGCGCGACTGCATCGACCCGCGCCAGTACCCGACGATCCGCCCGGCGAAAACCCCAGGTCATCAGGAAAACGACCACAAACGTCCCCGCCAGCGTCAGCAGAATAAACGGCACCAGCATCGTGGGCCAACTCGTGTCGGCTTCCACCGTCTTCTTGGGAAGCACGAGCCGGCCAATGAGCAGCGGGGCAACGCGAAACTCCTTGTCCGTCTTCGCCTCCATCGCCTTGTAGCGGTACTTCTTGAAAAAGTAGCCCACGAACGCCGCCGGCAGCATTCCCTGCACCTCCTCGGTCACCTTGACGCCGGGCGGCAGTTGCGTGCAGATCAGACAGACAGGATTGACTGTGTCCGCTTTGCTGAACTTGTCGTTGACGAGCCAGACCTCATAGACGTCCTTGATGCCCGCCTGCTTCTCGATCAGGAAAGGATCGAACCGGCGCACGCGGCGAAGCATTCCTTCGATCCGGACAACCTGGCCGCGATAATGTTGCGGTTCGTTGTGCAGATGGGCAAAGGTCACCTCGGGGCGCACGGATGCCTCGAACAGTTCGAGTTTCGTCCGATGGGCCTTGCTGATGGCGTCGAAGTAGGCGAATACCTCGAGCTGCTCGTCATTCTTCGGATCGATAATCCCACCCTTGTCGATGTCGCGCGGCAGCGCCCTGCCGTCCTTGATGCCGTCGAGGTAGCGCCAATCGAGCGGTGGGACGCGGGAGGGGTCCTCAATGACCCAGCATTGTGCTTGCTCGCCGGCGCGAAGCAAGAGAGCCTGGGTGAGAGAGCCGCGCGTCTGCCCGTCTCCGGCTGAGAGGAGCGTGGCGACGGCAGTGGTCGCCCGCACCTCCTGGCCGACGATGGGCGTCACATGGCCGAGCAGAAGCGGAACGGACCCGTCCGGCTGACCCGCCACGCCGGAACCCTTCCCATAGCGGAATTTCTTGAAGAAATAGCCAGTCAGAGCCAGTTCGATTCCCTGCGGCGGATCGTTCGTCGGTGCCAGGCCGAAGGAGACGGGCGTTAGCAGGCAGACCTGTCTCCAGACCTCGCCCGACTTCACCACTACCCAGACCTCGTAGAGCTTGGGCGCGCCAAACTGCCGCAGCCGGGGCGGGGCATCGATGAGACGAATGCGACGCAGATGTCCGTGCAGCCGCAACACCTTGCCGCGATACTGCCCTGGATGCGCTTGCAATTCCTCGATGGTGAAATTCGACTGGGCGACGCGATCCAACACCTCGGGCGGAGCGCGCAGAGTCTTGAGCAGAGCGTCCTGAAAAATGAACGCCTCTTCGACCGCAGCCGGCGTTTTGTCCGTGAGCGAGGCAAGGGGGACGTCATCGCGAATGGCGTTGAGGACGCCATCGAGGGGACGAAAGCGTGTCGGATCCTCGAGAGACCAGCAGTTGAGAAAATCGCCGGTCTGAAGCATCAGCGAGGTATTGAAAGCGGGGGCATTGCCGGGAACGCTGCCGAGCAGGACCGAGGCGGCCATGTAAGGCGTGAGGGCCTCGCCGCGCACGGGAGGATCGAACTCGAGCCAGCCGGTCTCGTGTTCCACGGCGAGGACGATCGCCTTTTGCAGAGGAGCATTGATACCCGAGGAGGTCCCGAAAAAGGCCGCTGCCGCGCGCTGAGGCAGGAGACCTTCGTCGAACAACGGCGGGAGATCCTCTTTGGGTTGATCGGCCGCGTGAGTGAGGAAAGCGCAGAAAAGGAGCAGCGCCAGGAGTGACAGGACGTGGCGGCAAGGCAGACAGGGCGGCGCGTTTCGAGTTGATTGCGGGCGCACCCGATCTCCCCCTGAATAACAATTCGAGATCGCTTACGAGCCGTGACCCCCGCTGACGAGCCGCGACCGCAAGGGAGCGGCTGTTTGAAGAAGCCGCTCCCTTGCGGTCGCCGCTCCCTTGCGGTCGCGGCTCGTTTTGAAACCAACTCTCAGCCGCCGGCGTCGGTCGGCTTGATGAAGCTGACCTGATAGCCGGTCTTGTAGCAGACGTCCATGATGCGCATCACCTGCGACCAGCGAACGTCGCTCTCGGCCGCCATGCGAACCGTCGGGACCTTCTTGCGGCCTTCCTTATCGACCACCTCGGCCGGCTTCACCGTTTTGAGTTTCTCTCCCAGGATGCGCTCGCGATCTTCCTCGGTGGCCTTGATTTCCTCGTCGGTCGCGTTGTCGGTGTTGATCGTGATGTAGCTGATCTTGCCGCGGTTTTCCTTGTCCTTTTGGCCGCGCAAGCTGATTGTCACGGTGGACTTGTCCTCGATCTCTTCCTTGTGGGCCTCGGACGTCGGGCTGACCTGGCTGGGGTCCTTGGCCGCCGCCTCGCTCTTGGAAGGCAGGCTCAGGTCCATCTGCCCTTCCTTCAGCGACGGCGGATTGAACGTCGTCAGGAAGAAGAACATCAGTTGAAAGGTCATGTCCAGCATCGGCGTGACCGGCAGCACAATCTGCGTTTCGGGTTCTTCTGGTTTTTTTCTCTTGCTCATGGAGCAACTCTCTTCTTCGCTTGGTAACGCTTGTGGACGGCGAAGCCGCAAGCGGTTATTCAGCCGTTACTGAATCATGGCCCGGACTTTCAACTGGCGGAAGCCAGCGTCAGAGCAGGACTGAAGCACCTGGAAGACCTCACTATACTGGGCGGCCTTGTGGGCGCGGATGATGACCGGATTCTTGACCTCGCTGTTCACCACGGAAGGATCGCGGGCGAGGTCGGCGTACAGCTTCTTCATGTAGCGGCGCGCGTCGGGTTGCTGCATCGACGGCAGAGCGCGGCCCGACGAATCGAGTTGCAGCGGCAGAACGATCTCATGCTTTTGCGTTTTCTCGTCGTAGAGCAGGTTGAGGAAGATCGGGTCCTTCGCTCCGGCGGAAGGCAATGGCCTGGCCGTCTGCGAATCCGGCAATTCCACATCGCCGGCGTCTTCCGCCGTGGTGAAGTTGATGGTGACGATGAAGAACATCAGAAGCTGAAGAACCAGATCGAGCAGCGGCGTCATGTTGGGTTCGCATGCGCCGTCTCCGCCTCCCCCATGACTCATGGCAGCACCTCAAAATGAAAACATTATCCCAGAAGAATATGTGAAGCGTTCGCGATTATCCTTCGCGTGAATCCCAGAGGACTCACTTCCTCGTTCCCACGCTCTGCGTGGGAACGTGCTCTTCGACGCTCTGCGTCGTCTTCCGAACGGACGCGACGCAGAGCGTCGAGGAAGCCGTTCCCACGCAGAGCGTGGGAACGAGAAATCGTCACTTCGGCTTGATCGTTTCCGGCTTTCCGGCGGGTGAGGGAGCTCGGTTGTCCGGCATGACGTCGGGTTGCGACCCGGCTGGACCGGCCTTTTTCGAGTTGTGGTACATCTGCGTCAGGAGGTCGTCGGCCACATTGGTCGTATCCATGGCCAGACGAATGACGCGATTGCGGAAGAACGTATGGAAGAAAATGGCCGGCACGGACAGGCCGACGCCGACGAGGGTGACGACGAGGGCGTGTGAGATGGCGTTGGCCAGCTTCTGAGGATTGATCTTCGAGCCGGAGCCGAGGACCATGAACGCCTGAATCATACCGTACACCGTGCCGACCAGGCCGAACAGCGGTCCGAGCGTGCCGATGGTCGCCAGGTAGGCGATCAGTTGTTCCTTGTTGGAGCGAATGGTATCGATCATCTGGAAGGCGGCCTCGCGGGCGTCCTCGATGCCGTACTGAAGCCGGCCCATGCCGGTCGTCATGACGCGGCCAAGATACGACGAGTCATTGCGGGCCAGGTCGTAGGCCGCCTTGAACTGGCGTTTGTTGACGATGTCGGTGAAGTCGGCCACGAAATCGGGAGGCACCGCCGCCGACATGCGCAGGTCCATCGACAGCAGCACGACAATGGCGATCAGCGACACCGACACGAAGCCGAGGAGAATGAGGAACACTGGCCCGAGAGACTCGAGCATGTGCTTCATCATGGACTTATCGGGCGTCTTGTCCTCTGCTCCCTCCGGGGGAGGGGGGCCATCCGGGGCAGGATCCGGCTGTGCCTGCGCGGTGGGCGCGAATCCCTTGGGACCGGCCAGGCCGAGAAGGCCGGCAGCCAGGAAGACACAGAGAAGGATGGTGAGCAACCGCTTGCACGACAGGCTTGCGGAGAGTGTCATGGTGTACGTTCCCTGGCTGAAGATCGTTCGAGCGAGTCCGAACTCACCGCCGGACGCTCAGGTCATCATAGTGCGGAAAGGCACCGTGCAGCCGTCAACAAAGACGCAAGCGCGAGGCGATTGGTTCCCTGCCTCTTCCGGAAACGGGACGCTACGAGTTTGCCGCACAGTCTCACTATCAACATACTTATGTGAGCGTGTCGGGCGAACCCTGTCAAGTATTTTCCTCGGGCGAGCAATTGTCCCTCGCTATCCCTCGCTCCCACGCTCTGCGTGGGAGCGTGCTCTTCGACGCTCTGCGTCGCCTCTGTTCGGAAGACGACGCATCTGTGTCGCGTCGGTTCGGAAGACTCTGTGTCGCCTCTGTTCGGAAGACGACGCAGAGCGTCGAAGAAGCCGTTCCCACGCAGAGCGTGGGAACGAGGAAGTTGTCCGCTCGCGGGACGAACTCGTTCTACCGGCGTTAGTTCTTCGATGGGACCGGAGCAACTCGGACGTCTGATCGACGCGCAGGCGGCGGCGCTCGTGCTGTACGCTCGCCAGTGGTGCGCCTCGCCCGAAGACGTCGTGCAGGAAGCGTTCGTCAAACTCGCGGCCCGGACGCCGTCGCCCGATCCCGTCCTGCCCTGGCTCTATCGCGTCGTTCGCAATGGGGCGCTCAGCGCTCGCCGGGCCGACAGCCGGCGCAAACGTCACGAGGCCGTTGCCGCCGCGCGCCAGCCCGCGTGGTTCGTGCCCTCCGAAGGAACGGCCCTCGATGCCCTCACGGTCAGCGCCGCGCTCCAGACGCTGCCGTTGGAGCAGCGTGAGGTCCTGGTCGCGCGTCTCTGGGGCGGCCTGACTTTCGAGCAGATCGCCGAGTTGACCAGCACGTCGTCCAGCAGCACTCATCGGCTCTACCACGCGGGGATCGCCGCCCTGCGAGAAAGGTTGCGCGTCTCATGCCCGAACAGCCCCTCGAACCCGAGTTGAGCGATCTGGAACGCTCGCTGATTCAACTGGAACCCGTCGCCCACCTCCAGCGCGATCGGCTCTTCTTTCAGGCCGGGCGAGCCGCTTCGGGAATGCGCTGGCTCTGGCCCGCCTCGACCGTCTTCTCCACCCTCGTCGCCGGCATCCTCGGCTGGCTTCTCTGGCAGCAGGTCCTTGTCGGCCCCTCGACGGAGACGCCGCACCACATTGTCTTCGTCGATCGGTTCGTGCAAGTTCCCGTCGCGGCCGAGCCTTCCCCGCCGGTCCTCCCTGAGGTCCCGCAAACGCCCGGAGCGGAATCGGATCGCTCGACCCAGGATTACTTGCGGCTGCGCAAGAACGTGGTCCGCTGGGGCGCGGACGTCCTCCATTCTCCCGCGCCCCAAACGACGACTGAGGAGCCGCTCACACCAGCCGACGCGCCGCGGTTCTCGCCGCCGCCCGTCTGGCAAGACATTTTTCGGTTTATTCCCCTTCCTATCGGAGGTGATTCATGAGACTGCTTTTCGTCCTCAGTTTGCTCGGCTGCTGCCTCACGAGTGCAACGGCTCAGGCGCAGACCGACTCGACCATTCGTCTGTCCGTCGTCGCGGCCAAAGCGCCTTCGCCGGCGCTTCGGTATCCGCTGCTGCCCGAGTTGCGAGACCAGTCGCCGGGCAACGCCGTCGTGCTGTATTATCGAGCGTTCTCGCCCGAGTGGGTGACGCACCGCCGGCCCGAGGTGCAGAAGAAATTCGACGCCTGGCGCGAGGACACCAACCAGAAGCCGCCGGATGAGTTGCGCTGGGTGCTGAACTACAATCCGCTGCGGGAAATCGACAAGGCGGCCAGGCGTACTTATTGCGATTGGGAACTGACCGAGCGCATGCGTAAGGATGGTATCGCGTTGCTGTTGCCCGATGTGCCATCGATGCGCGAATTCGCCTCGCTGCTCTCTCTGCGCGCTCGCTTTGAGATGGCGGCGGGCGAGCACGACAAAGTCGTGCGCACCCTGCAGACCGGCTTTGCCCTGGCGCGCCACGTCGCCGATGCGCCGACACTGATCCAGGTCCTCGTCGGCCTGGCCATTCAGAATATCATGCTGCGCGAACTGGAACGATGGGTCGAGACGCCGGGCGCGCCAAATCTGTACTGGTCGCTGACTGCCTTGCCCTCGCCTTACATCGACATGCGCAAGCCGCTCCAGGGCGAACGAATCATGATCGATGCCCTGTTCCCTGGAGTGCGCGAGGCGCTGGTCGAGCGCAGGTTGCCAACGATGTCGCCGCAAACGATGTTGCACGGCTTCAGAGACCTGGTCCTCGAATTGCAAATCCGGGCCGGGACCGATGAACTGTCAAGCCTGCCCATGCGTGCGGGCATGGCGCTCTACGCGGCCAAGGTCTATCCCGAGGCCAAAAAATCCCTCCGGCAGCAGGGCTGGAAACCCGACGAAATCGAGGCGATTCCGGTTTCTCAGGCAGCCTTGCTCCACGAGGTCATCAGTTATGATCGCATCTACGACGACATGATCAAGTGGTATGGTCTGCCCTACTGGCAGGCGCGCGAAGGGCTTTCTCGCGTGCAGAAGCAGCTCCGCTTGTCCAAGTCCGAGTATGAGACGGGGACGGTCCTTGCCCAGTTGCTGGTGCCGGCCATCGAGAAGGTGCTGCAGTCAGGAGTCCGCACGGATCGGCGCATTGCCGCGCTTCGCTGCGTCGAGGCGCTGCGCTTGCACGCGGCGGCGAAGGGCGACTGGCCGGAGAAGCTCGCCGACGTGAAAGAGGTGCCAATTCCGCTCGATCCCATGACGGGACAGTCCTTCAACTATCGCATCCATAATGGCAAGGCCATTCTGACCGCGCCGCCGCCCGAGGGCGAACAGGCGAGAGCGCACAACTCCATCACCTACGAGATAACCCTGAAGAAGTAAGTCAATCGTGGCCGCGGAAGACCGCTCTTGCCGCTTGCGGCGTAGCGCTTTTTCGCGGCCGACGACTGGAGGAATCCATTCATGTCTCGATTCATCGCACTGCTGATTGGCCTGATTCCGCTTGTCGCCTCCGCGAAGGAACCCGACGCCGAATCGCTGGCGCGGGAAGTAGCCCCCTATCTCGACGATCAGACTCTGGCCGTGATTCACGTCGATCTAACGCGGATCGATTTCGAGCCGGCGCTGAAGCAACTCGAGAAGCTCGACACTCCGAAGCGGCAAGTAGAGGAGATGCGGCGAACTCTGAAAGCCTTGCTCGACAGCCTCAAGGGAGCGGGCCTCAAACGAGGTTTCGCGGTTGTGAGCCTGGCCGATCTGCCGGACCCGCCGCTGGTCGTCCTGCCTCTGGACGAGGACGCCAGGGCCAATCCCGCGGCGAAGTTGCTGGCGGAACTCGTCGGCTACTCGACCTGGGAGAAGGACGGCGTCCTCGTCGCCGGCAAGGAACGCGCCATCAAGCGTATCCGCAATCTCAAGCCCGTCGCTCGCCCCGATCTCGTCCGCGCTTTCGCGGATGCTCCGTCCTCCGCGGCTCATGGCGTCATCATGCCCAACGACGATCTTCGCCGGGCGCTGGCGGAACTGATCCCGACGCTGCCGCGCGAGCTGGGCGGCGGCTCTTCCGCCGCCGTCACGCGCGGGGTGCGCTGGCTCTCTCTCAGCGCCAACGTCGCGCCCGCCGCGACGTTCTCGATGACCGTCCAGGCGTCCGACGAGTCCTCCGCGAAAGCGCTGCGGGAACTCTGGGCCGCCATCTTCAAGGCCGCCGGAAGTGACAAGGAAGTGCGTGCCGCGCTCCCCGACTATGACACGCTCGCGGCGATCTTGCTGCCCAAGGTGGCGGGAGACAGGCTGGAACTGATAGTCAAGGAGGAGCAAGTCGTCAGTCTCCTCGCTCCGGCGCTAGCGCGGCTCCACGAGGCGGCGCAGCAATCCGTGCAGATGAACAACCTGAAGCAAATCGGTGTGGCGTTTCACGCCTCTCTCGACGCGAACCGCACTTTCCCCGCTTACGCCAGCTTCGACAAGCAGGGCAAGCCCCTGCTGAGTTGGCGCGTTCATCTGCTGCCGTTCATGGAGCAAAAAGCACTCTACGAGCAGTTCAACCTCGATGAACCGTGGGACAGCGAACACAACAAGAAGCTCATCAAGAAGATGCCGAAGGTCTACTCCTCGGCGAGCGGAGAACTGGTGGAGGAGGGACGGACCCGGTTCGTGGTCCCGGCTGGTCCAGGGACCGCGTTCGCGGGGAAGAAGGGACTGAAAATCGCACAGATCACCGACGGCACGTCAAACACGATTCTGGCGGTGGAGGCGGACGACGACCGCGCCGTCGTCTGGACGAAGCCGGAGGATTTGACTATCGATCCGAAGAATCCCGGCCGTGGCCTGAAGGGGACACAGAACAAGGGATTCCTGGCGCTGTTCATGGATGGCTCGGTCCGGGTACTGCCGGCGACGCTCAATCCAAAGACGTTGCTGGCTCTGTTCACGCCCGATGGAGGCGAAGTGATTCAGCTTCCGTGAAGTCTTCTTGACGCTTGTGGCTTCGCAACCCACTGCAAAGCCGCAAGCGGCGTCTTGAGCCCCATCAGTCGATCTTGTCGCAGCCTTCTCTCTCAAGAACGAAGTAACCCTGCAACAGCGGGCAGGGACATCGATGGTAGAACCGCCCGAGATACAGTCCGGGAGCGATCTCGCGCAACTCGTCGCGTGTGTTGGCGAAAATGGGCGTTCCGGACGGATACTCGAGAACGATGCATGGCTGGCCGTCGAACCAGCTCGGAGCGATGACCGCGGAAGAAGAAATGGCACGAAAGCCCACCCACTGATTGATGAAACACCCATCGTCGTAGAAGTACTTGCCCTTCCAGACCGCGCCGCCAAGGCGGGTTCGCAGGCGTGGGAGCTTCCCCTCCGTCCGGAACAGGATGTGTCCTCGCACTGCGCCAACCGGCAGGGCCGCCGCTGACCCGCGCGCGAACAACTGATCGAGTTCGCAGGCGTCGAGGCGTTTCAGTTCGCACAGCGTCGGAGGAGAGGCAGGGGTTACGGAGTCGGCCGACGCCGGGACAATTCCGAATAGAAGCGCGACAGCGGCACAGTGCAACAGCCGGCGCGAAGTAGGCCCTGGCATCGCGAGTATCATGAGAGGTCCCTCGGTGTTCAGCGCGGAGTATGATCCTATCGGCTCATCGACCGGCGCTGGGCCAGGACTGTCCTGAAAAGCCGCGCGTTTCGTTCCTGCGGGACGAGGGAGTGACAGATCGAACGACAAAAGGGATTATGCCGGCTCCTGAGGAAGCAGACTACCTGGAAGTTGTGTGGAACAACGAACTCGTTGCCCTGGGCTGATTTGTTGCGGCCCTTTCAGGGCATTAAGCAGGGGAGTCGGCCTCGCGTGTTTCATTCATTCTCCCCGAAGTTCTCCCCTGGGGACAGAACTCGTCCTCGCGCCGATCCTACAATGACCTGGAAGGGCAGAAGCCGAACCTTCCTTCGCCGTCCGCTGTCCTCGGAGACATGAACGCCGACGCCGCCATCATGGACGCTCACACGTTGGATTTGCTCGAATTCGACAAGGTCCGCGAACTCGTGGCCGGCTATGCCGCCTGCTCGCTCGGCAAGGAACTCGCGCGCAGCCTGGAACCCTCGACTGATCTCAATCGCGTCCGCAACGACCTCGCCCTCGTCACCGAGATGACCGACGCCCTCGGCCGGAGTCAGGCCCCGCCCTTTGGCGGACTGCACGACGTTCGCCTGCTCGTTCGCCGGGCGGCCATTGGCGCCATGCTGACGGCGGAGCAACTGCTGGAAGTGGCCGACACGCTCAGTTGCACCGGCAACATGTATCGCTATCGCATGAGACTCGATGAACGTCTCACGCGCCTCATCGACATGCTGACGCCGATCGAGGACCTCGGCGTCGTCGCCAAGGCCATCGCCGGTTGCATCGATTCCCGTGGCCATGTCCTCGACATGGCCAGCCGCGATCTCGCCCTCGTTCGCCAGAAACTCGCCGCACTCGACGAGCGCGTGCAGGAACAGATCAAGAAGCTCCTCCGCGATCCGCAGCTCCGCAGCGTCCTCCGCTATCCTAACGCGACCGTCTCCGGCGATCATTATGTACTTCCCGTCCCGGTCAACCATCGTCACAAGGTCCCCGGCGTAATCCATCGTACCAGCAGCACGGGCGAGACGCTGTTCGTCGAGCCGGCCTCGGTCGCGAAACTCAGTGCCGAGCGTGCCTTGCTGAAAACGGAGGAGGATCGTGAGGTCAAACGGGTCCTTCGCAAGTTGACTGCCGACGTGGCCAAGGTGGCCAAACCGCTGAGCTACGCCATCGACATCATGGCCCGGCTCGACCTGACGACCGCGAAGGCGAAGTTCGCTCTCGACTATCGCATGTATCCCCCGGACGTCAACGATGAGGGCCGGCTCTGGCTCCGGCAGGCGCGGCATCCCCTCCTTGAACATCTCTTCCGCCATCAAAACGCGGAGTGCGGAGCGCGGAGTGCGGAGCCAGAGGAAGCCAGACAGACCGATTCGCTCCGCACTCCGCGCTCCGAATTCCGCGCTCCAAGGGAAGTGGTCCCCATCGACGTCCGGCTCGGCACGCCCTTCAACTTGCTCATCATCACGGGGCCGAACACGGGCGGCAAAACGGTCTGTCTCAAGACGACAGGCCTGCTGTGCCTGATGGCTCAGGCGGGCTTACACATCCCCGCCGGCGAGGGTAGTATCGTCCCGATCTTCCATCACATCCTGGCCGACATCGGCGATGAACAGAGCCTCGAACAATCGCTCAGCACCTTCAGTTCGCACATCTCGCGGATCGCCTTCATCCTCAAAACAGCCGACGCGAAAAGCTTGATCCTTCTCGACGAGATGGGCGCGGGGACCGACCCGACAGAAGGAGCGGCGCTGGGACGCGCCCTGCTCGATACGCTGGACGAGCTAGGTTGCCGGGCGATGGTGACGACGCACCTGGGCGACCTGAAGACGTATGCCTTCAACAACGAACACGCCGAGAACGCGGCCGTCGAATTCGACATCGAGACGCTGCGGCCGACGTATCGTCTGCTCATCGGCCAGTTCGGCATGAGCAACGCGCTCAAGATCGCGCGCCGCCTGAAGTTGCCGAACGATCTGTTAAAGCGCGCGCGGCGTTACCTGAGACGACGCCAGAAGCGCGCGCCGGAAATGGCTCAGTTACAGCAACTGCGCGAGCAGGCGGAGAAGGCCCGCGATGACGCCCTGAAGGCCCAACACGAAGCCCAGCGTCAGGCGGAGGGCCTTCGTGAGAAGGCCGAGTTAGTGGAGCGTGAGGCCCGCGAGGCGACGGCGCTGCGCGAGGCGCGAGCGCGGTTGCAGCCGAAGGACCGAGTGCGCGTGCCGAAGTTCGGCGAGGTCGGCTCGATCATTCGTGTCGATCACAAGAAGAACATCGCGGTGGTGAGTCTGGGACTGGGCAAGTGGGAGATGCCGCTGGACGAGGTGTTTCCGGTCGAGAGTGAATAGTCAGCGTTTCTTCATTTCCAGGGTGAATACAGGCAAATTGAACTCATCAACCGTCATGCCTAACTTGAAGTAGCGGTCAAAGACCTTCGACCTCTGCCAGCCATTTCGACTTGGTAACTTCTCAAACGAGTGCTCCGCTCGTGTGAGGATGTCGAAGTGAACCTCTTCCCCTCGTGGATCGACAAGCCAGTATTCCCGCACTCCAGCTTTCCAGTACAGCTCTGGCAAAATGAGGGTGTCTTTTTCAATCGACGAGATGCTGATGACCTCCATTACCACGTCGGGGGTCCCGACGAGTTCCGAGGCGATGGGGCCGTCGAATATCTGCATCCTCCCGCTCCGAAGAGCGTCGGCGCTAACGAACATCCAGTCCGGCTCCGTGGAAAGCCCCACATCGGGATGCGTCACGCGCATCCCACTGGCGAAAGTGTGTCCCGCGCAGGATTCATCGAAGACATTCGCAAGGACCTGGGAGACGCTTCCCTTTGCCTGGTTGTGAGCTACCGATTCGGAACCCGTCTCAATCCACAGAGTGTTCCCCAAATAGGCGATGACGCCACGATCCGGAAAGTCCTTCGAGTGAGTCCAGCGGCGGAACGTCTCCAGATCCGACACCCATTCAGGGACACGGACGACTCCTTCGATGATGATGGGAAGCATGAATTACGATCTCCCAGGTACCCGCCAAGCCCAGAGGCGGATGCTAACAGCATCCTTCTGCCGCGTCCATCGCAGCCCACCTCGTTGTGAGCCTCTGGCGAGCGCCTCCGTGACAATGAGCGTATCCGAGACCGCCTTGACGGCCTGTCCCGGCTTGCGGAAATCTTTCGGCGCGGCAGCGACCGCAAGGGAAGCGAACAGCAGCAGGACGAGAGAGGGAGAGGAGTGCATGATGGTGTCCATCGTTGTCTGAGGGTAGGATAATCGTGGTTCGATCCTACTGTGAACAGCGGGCGAAAAGCAACAGGGCAAGCGCTCTGACCGTTTACAATAGGGTCGAGATCGACCACGGAGGCGATCGTGTCACGAAGCGCTCTGGGAATTCTGCTACTTTCGCTTGCGACCCTCACCCTGACAGTTCAGACCAGAACCGGCGTCGGACATACCTTGGGCGAAGTCGTCCTTCAGAGAGGAGGGCCGTCCTTCCGGGCGAGTTTCGCGAACGTGAACCAGGGACGACTGACGGTCGTGGGCTTTGAGGACGTTCCGACGGGCGACGACATTCGTGGTCTGCGGGGAGGTGTCCTAATTTACGGCGAACCACTCGACATGCTGCGTCTGTGGCTGGCGAAGGTCGATTGGGACATGAAGCAAGCGACCCCCGGCATGGGCTACGAAGGATCCGGTCTTACCTGGCAAGAGATGATTGAGAGGAGCCGGCAGCACGTCGAACCGCTGGCTCGCCCGACCCGCATCACACTGATCTTCGTGAACGGCGACGGGGCCGTCTACCGGAAACAGACGGTTCCGATAATAGCGATCCAGTTTTCCGCCCGGGGACTTGAAAGAATGCGTCTGCTGACCGGACATGACTGGACGATCTACGGACTCGTCTTCACCCCGGATGGGCGGACATTGATCTCCGGCGGGGCGGATGGCAGCGTTCGAGTCTGGGACGTGGAGACCGGCGGCGAGAGGGCGAACTATCGCTAGCATGACAGTTGGGTGACGTGTCTGGCAGTCTCGCCCGATGGTCTGACCGCCGCCGCCGGCAGCGCCGATCACTCGATTGTCGTCTGGGATCTTGCAGATGATTCCCGATAGAATGGACCAGCCATATTTCTCCAGAAGGAGGAATCCAT
>JBBRIK010000004.1:0-22000 GCA_038221045.1 Gemmatales bacterium | reverse complement strand
GTGTACGATTACATCATCTCCGGCCTGCCGTTGAACAATTTCGCTCCGGGACAGGTCCGGGCCATCTTCCGCACCTTCGTCCGCTTGCTCAAACCGGGCGGAACGATGACCTACTTCGAGTACGTCCTGCTGCGCCAGCTCAAGACGCCCTTCTCCTCGCGGGACGAACGTCGCCGGCTCATGCACGTCGGCCGGGTCGTCAACAAGTACATCCGCCAGTATCAAATCCGCCGCAAACGCGTTCTCGTCAATGTCCCGCCCGCAACGGTGCGTCATCTGCGCTTCAAGCCCGCCACCGTGCCGCTGTCCCTGTCTCTTCCCGTCCCCGAGTTGACTTCCTGAACGAACCTCCGTACAAGCAGTCCGCCTCGAAATAGCCCGCCGCTTGCGGCGGGTCCCGGGGCGTCCCCGCCGTTCACGGCGGGCCTTATCCCGCAAGAACAACCCGTCTTCCGGAACGGAGGGAATCGTTCATGCCGACCCGCGTCCTGTTCGCGTTGGGCCTTGTCCTGATGCTTTGTTTGACCCTGGCCCCGCGCACCCTGGCCAAGCCGCCCGATCTGCCGCTGCCCGTCCATCCTGAGTTGACGCCGGAAGAGCGCCCGCTTCCCGAAGGGGGCACGGAAGAAGCCGTGAAGCCCGCCGAGCCGGAGATTTTCTTTGTCCCGCTGCTCGAGCCGGTCCCTCCCTTGACGACCGCGAAGGCTGGCGAAGAGGAGCAGGAAAAGAAGACGGGTGGAACCGCGAAGGCCGGCTGTCCGTGCAGTTGTCCCCTGTGCGGCCCGATCTGCTCCTGGGTGTGGAACCTGATGCACAAGGAAGAGGCGAGCAAGAAGGTCGAGCCGCAACAGGTGTTTGGCTCCTTTGACGTGTCGGATCTGGTAGACGAGACAGCGGGCAACAACGCCCCTGTCGGGCCGTCGGAGCAGAAGCTCGCCCGGACGCTGATGCGGCACATCGAGAATTGCATCTGTCCTGGCTCCTGGGAGTCGCAGGGCGGCAAGGGTGGTATCGAGTACAACCCGGCCACGAACAGCCTGCTCATCCGTCACGACGAAGAAGCGCAGGAACAGGTGAGCTGTCTGCTGGACGGCATGCGTCAGTTGCGGGAGGTCCGCGCCTGGTTCCTGTCTCGACCGGCGCTGGCCCAGTTCCGGCAGCGCGGCGCGGAAGAAGCCAGCTCCGAGCGCGAGAGTACGAAGCCGGCGGAGCAGCCGCTAGTCGCCCTGGGATTCGACATCACCGACCTGCTGGAAGGACGCGACGCCGACGAGGTGGTACGCGAGTTGGTGCGCATGATCGAGACGACGATTGCCCCGCGCAGTTGGGCGAATCAGGGCGGCGCCGGCCGGCTCGACTACAACGCGGAGTTGAAGAGCTTCTTCATCTTGCAGACGCCAAAAGTGCAGGAGGCGATTCGCGAGTTGCTCTACCGCAAGCGCGGTGCGAGGGCCGCTGAGTCTGAAATGAGCCTCAATCCAGGAAATCCTATTCGGGGCCTCCTTGAGGAAGCACACCGCTTCCTGCTGGCCGGACGCCAGAACGAGGCTCGACTTCTGGTCCAGGAAGCCATGAAGAAGGACCGCAAGGCCGTTCTTGCTCATCCGCTCGTCTACAAGATGCAGTTGCTCCATCAGGTAATGAGCGAGCCGGAGTTGAATGCTGACAAGCAAGACAGGCTCAAGACCACACTGAGAGGCATCGAAGAACACCAGGCGAACAAGGACCTCAAGATCGCAGAGTTCTATCGCCGAACAGGGAAGGACGGTTCGGCTTGTTACTACTTCCGTCACGTCCAGCGCCACTATCCGAATACTGACGCCGCGAGCCAGGCAGGGCAGCAACTCCAACAACTGACGGCCAAGCTGCGGAAGCAGAGCAAGCCGCTGCCATCCGAGACACCCGTGTCAGAGCCGTCGAGTGAGGTTCTCGTACCCCACATGCCGGGCGTCGATCCCGGCGTCGTTCATGCCTACAGCGAAATCCTGGAGAAGGGGCCGGCGAAGACATCAAGCGATGTGCGTCCCGTGGCCGCGAAGTCGGTGCAGCCACAGACGCCGGCTGTCCTCGAAATCCACGAGGAAGCGTGCGAGTTGGAGATCGTCGGCAAGACGTCGAACGCTCCGCCGGCCGTGTGCATCGACAAGGATGGACAGCGTCTGCGGATTCAGTTTCAGTTCGGCGGCTGGACGTTCAAGCTGCTGGACGAGGGCAAGGGGGCGTCTCTCACGATCGATTGGATGAAAAAATGAGCCGCAGCGAGCCGCGATTGCTGACGAGTCGCGGCTCGCCTCCTCAACTGTTCGATTGCTTCTTGCGCTGTCGAGGCTTCGTCGGCGGCATGGGGCCGATGGTGCTGTCATTGATTGGCGGCAGTTCCACGACCGGCCGCGTCACCGGCTGACCCGCCATCTCGAGAAACTTCCCCTGGCTGTGAACGCGCGGCTGGCCCTCGGCAGGATGCACCCGGCGATAACTGCCATCAGGGAGCAGTTCCCGCGCCTTGACGTTGTCCGACAGCGACACGAACAGGATGTCGCGGATGAGACGCTCCTTCAGGAACTTCTCTTCGACGGGAAACACCACCTCGACGCGCCGGCTCAGGTTACGATCCATCCAGTCGGCCGAGCCGACATACACTTCCGGATTGCCGCCGTTCTCGAAATAGAAGATGCGACTGTGTTCCAGAAAGCGATCGACGATGCTGATGACGCGCACATTCTCGCTGATGCCAGGCAGCCCCGGCCGCAAGGCGCAGATGCCCCGGCAGATCAGGTCGATCTTCACGCCGGCCTGGCTGGCGCGATAGACCGCCTGCACCATCGCCGGCTCGAGTAGTCCATTGATTTTCGCGATCACCCGGCCCTGCCGTCCCGCCTGCTGATGCCCCATTTCCTGCTGAATCTTCTCGATCAGGAACGCCTGCAATCGGCTCGGGGCCACGACCAGCTTGCGCCACTGCGGCAACTCGCCGCCTCCGGTCAGATAGTTGAACAGCGCCTGCACGTCGTCGCAAATGTCCTCGTTGCAGGTGAAAAAAGCCAGATCGGTGTAGATGCGGGCTGTTTGCGGATTGTAGTTGCCCGTCGAGAGATGGACGTAGCGGCGAATGCCTCCCTCCTCCCGGCGCACGACGAGCGCGGCCTTGGCGTGAATCTTCAGACCGACAAAACCGTAGACGACATGGACGCCGAACTTCTCCAGTTCCTTCGACCAGAGAATGTTGCGTTCCTCGTCGAGGCGGGCCTTTAGCTCGATCACGGCGCAGACTTGCTTGCCCTTGTCGGCGGCGCGGGCCAGCGCCTTGACGATCGGCGAATCGCTCGAGGTACGATAGAGCGTCTGCTTGATGGCGAGGACGCGTTCGTCGTCGGCCGCCGCCTCGATGAAATCGACGACGTGGCCAAACGATTCGTAGGGATGATGCACCAGGATGTCGTGTTCGCGAATGGCCGCCCAGATGCTCGACGCCAGGGTGAAATCCGGGACGGGCTGCGGCACGAACTGCGGATCGCGCAGGTGCGGATAACCGGGCAGATTGCAAATCTGGAACATGCCTGACAAATCGAGGATCGACGGACAGCGGAAGACGTCGGCCGGATCGAGGTCGAGCGACGTCATCAGGAATCGCTCGATCTCCGCCGGCGCGTCCTTGCGGACCTGCAAGCGGACCGCCGCCCCCCGGCGGCGCTTGCGGACCTCTTCCTCGATGGTCTTGAGCAAGTCCTCAACATCGTCGTCGTCGATCTCGAAATCGCTGTTGCGCGTGACGCGGAAGACCGTGTCGTGTTTGACTGTCATGCCGGGAAACAGGTCGTCCAGATGCAGGCGGATGACGTTTTCGAGAGCGATCAGGACATGGCCCTTCTCCGCCGGCAGCGGCACAAAGCGCGGCAGGACGGAGGGCACCTGAACGACGGCGAAGATCGTCTCCCGCTGCGCGGCCCGATGGAGCAGGACGGCCAGGTTGAGCGACTTGTTGAGCAAGTGCGGGAAGGGATGTCCTGGATCGATGGCCAGCGGCGTCAGGACGGGAAAGACTTCGCGATGGAACACCTTGCGGACGTGTTTTCTCTCGGCCTCGCTCATGTCGCGGATGCGGCGCAGGACGATGCCCTCCTTTTCGAGCGGGGGCAGGACTTCCTCGTAGAGGCAGCGGTGCTGGTCGGCCGTGAACTGATGGACGAAAGCGGTGATCTTGTCGAGCTGATCGGGTGGAGGAGTGCGATCGGCCCCGGAACCCACGAGAACGCCCGACTGCACTTTCTGCTGCAAGCCGCCGACACGAACCATGTAGAACTCGTCGAGGTTGGCCTCGACGATGGCCAGGAACTTGAGGCGTTCGAGAAGCGGGACGCTCGGGTCCTGCGCTTCTTCGAGAACGCGGCGATTAAATTCGAGCCAACTCAGTTCGCGATTGAGATAAAGCTTGGAGTCGTCCAGCAAAGCGGCCGGCGGGGGCGTCAAGGCGGTCATACGCGCAACCTCCGAAATGACATACGGGTGTCACCACAGCATCGGTCGGACAGTGCTGGCCGCTCCGAAAGAGCCGGGATTACTGTCATTGTATGCCGTCCGGCTGAGAGAACACGAGGGGGGTATCATTAGATGGGCAGAGGGCAGAAGGGAAGCGCAGCGAAAGTCGATAGCGGTCTTATGGGAACGATGATATCGGAATTCGGAGAAAAAGTCGCTTCACTCCCTGGGTTTGGGTGAAGGAAGTTTCCGCAAGATGATTGTGAAATCATCGTTCCCACCCGTCGCCAGGGTCTTTCCATCCGGGGAAAGAGCAAGGCACTGCACCATCGAATTTTTCGGATGCCCTTCACCGCGGAACTCTGGAATTTGTGTCAAGTACTTTGCGTCCACCAGGAGCACATTGATACGCCCGTTTCCAACGAGGGCCAATCTCTCTCCATCTGGAGTAAATGCTACACCTTTGATGCCGGACAACAGTCTGTCCGGCTTCCCTTTCCCCTTCTCCTGCCCCGTAATCATATTCCAAACAGCCAGGAAACCGCCGCTGCTCCCGACTGCCAGGCTTTTCCCGTTGGGAGAAAACGACAGGGCTGCAACCGAGCGGTCACAAGACAGAACGTGTTGTTGCTTCCTCCCGGTCAGATCCCAAACCGTGACAGTGCCATCATTGCAGCCGGTAGCCAATAACTTTCCATCGGGGGATAAGGCCATGCTCCGGATGACCGTAGGGGGTTCCTTCAATACCGCAACCTGCTTTCCCGTTTCTAGATCATAGAGTGTCGTGGTTCCCTTGCGGATCGTGACGAGCAAGATTTTTCCGTCGGGGGTGACGGCCGCAAGCCCGCTCGCCTCAATGGCGAAAGCTTTGCGGACTTTGAAAGTCGTTAGGTCCCAGATCCGCGCCATGTTTCCGTGGTCGATCGAGACGAGCTCCTTGCTATCGGGAGTGAAGATGCAGGAACCGAGTTGGTGTGGATGGTTCTCGAGGGTCTGAATGAGTTTCCCGTCCGCCGCGTTCCAGAGTTTGATGCCGTCCGCTTTGTGCGTGGTGATGCTGGCAAGGAACTTCCCATCACGCGAGAACGTCAGAAACACGATGGGGCCAGTTTCAGGAGGTAATTTCACCAACGGTTGTGCGAAAGATTTCGCAGGAAGGAAGCAAGCAACCATGAGGAAGAGTAGGCCAAGAACCCCAGAACCAACCCGAGTAGTTCTACTGTGCAAGATCATGATTTTCCCAGGCGAGCCGGGAACGTATGAGACCGGAGTCTTCGGATAACTCTGGCCCCTTACGCTCTCGGCTCGCCAATCCAGCACAATAGAAGTAACGGAACGCATGATGAGAATTCCGATCGTGAACAGTAGCGAGTTCAGAAGGCTTCCACGGGATGCGCGGGGTGCCTTCAGATCAGAAGGTCAGCGTCAGCCCGGTGAGATCCGCCACGACGGTCATTCCCAGGGGTGCCGTGAGTGTTCCATTGCGGTTGCCCCCTGATTTCAGGAACCGGGATGACTGGGTTCCAGGTATGGGCATGTAACCATTCACTAACTGGACCGACACGGACCCCGCGAGGGTTGTAGTTCCTGCGACATCCAGAACGTCACAGTTCCCTGCGCCATTGCCTGCGATCTTGACCTTAACCTTGCCAGTGGCTGTCTGTTGATAGTTTCCGGAAACCGATAGGGTTCCCACTGTCGTTCCGAAGTCGAGGTTTGCGTTGAGCCGCAGGTCGCCGTCGATGACCCCCGTCCCCGACAGAAGACCGGCGTTGATGTTGAACGACCCGGTGACGCTGACGGTTCCCCCTCCCAAACGGGAAACTGCGTTGTCGGCGTTTTGGAGGAATCCTCCAGCGAAATCGATCGCGAACCCATTCAGGAGGAACGTACCCGTATTCGTGAAGGGGGTGTTGACGGTCGTATCCCCGAAGCCTGCCGTTTTTCTGAAAGTCCCCAGATTCGCGAATGCCACTCCTACCCCTACGGAGTCAATTGATGCGTCGTTCTGAACCTCGAAAGTTCCTTGATTGACGATCTGAGCACCATCCAGGATTATGCTCCCTGCCCCTGTCCAGACGACCAATTGCTGGTTTGTCAGCAAAGTGTCCACTAGTGTCTTGGGACCACCTCCCAAGATATTCATTGCCCCGGAGTTCTGGAAGAGTTGCAGATCCTTGATGCCTCCACCGCTCCATTCAAACAAGCCCGAATTGGTAAACGTCCCGAAACCCTCAAGAGTGCCCGAGGTCATCTTCAGATCGGCAGACGATGCCAGAGTGTTATTGAAGGGGATCGTAACGCTGGCGGAGATCTGCACGATACCTGCGCCCAGGAATGACGAACCGCTGTAGAAGGTTTGATTATCCGTAAACTCGATGGTTGCGTTCACTCCTACGTTCATCGCGACTCGATGCTCACCTTCGCGACAGAGGTTGAACTCGCCCGTGTTAATCCAAACAGAAGGAACCTGCCCGGCGTTTGGCTGGATGTCGGAGTAGAGGACGTCGATCTTGGTGGTTCCCACCCCGGCGGTCTTCTGAATCATCTTGTAGTTTTTGAGAGCAAAAACATTCCCCGGCACGCTTCCCTCGATGGTGTTGTCGCTGGAGATGATCAAGACACCAAAGTTATCAAGTTCTCCGGCGTTAACGGTGATGTCACCGCCAGTCCATTTGAGCGTTCCAGCGTTGGTGATGATGGCATCGGTCCACTGGGTGGCAGCGGAAATGGTGGTTGTAGTTGTGGTGTTGAGCGCGACTTCGATCTCGTCGTCGAATGACCCGCCAGAAATGTCCATGGTGGAGGTAGTTCCCACGCTAATCGAGAGCAAGCCGGGGCCAGAAACACTTCCGCCGGACAATTTGTAGTGCTGAGCGTCCAACTCCATTTGGGCGGGGATGAGAATCTTTCCACTTGATTGATCGACATTCCAGGCTGCCATGAACTGATCGATTGTGATCGTCCCGCCATATCCTCCCTTGAGGGTGATGGAACCGACAGTGTGCACGAACGCAGCATCGATTACGGCGTTCTTGTTGCTGCGCGCCCCATCAAAAACTAAATCATCCCCGAAGACCGGGACCGTATTCGTGTTCCAGTTGGCGGCCGAACTTGCGAGGTTATTCGCGGCCGCACCCACCCAGATCTCGGTTGCCGGCATGATCCGCTCACCGAGTACCTCGACCTGCAGACGAGGAAAGTGAACTTTGCGGGTCGGTGACTGATTGCCGGACGAGTCAAAGAGTCGGCGGACAACTTTCTTCATCAGGTTGAACATGACCGTCCTCTCGATGTTTTTCTCGCCAAAGCTGCTTCATCCAATCAAACAGTTATACGGGACTCATCTTTCAGAGACAATAAACTTTTCGCATTTTCAACCGGTTGACAGCCTCTGTCGAGCATGCCACACTGAAACCGCTCTCGCCCACTGCCTCGAACACCCTCCTGGAGGACCTCTCCATGTCGCTTCGCACTCGATGCCTTACCGCCCTGCTGCTGACCACGGGGCTGCTCGGCCTGGTCCCGGCCCAGAAGGAAGAGGCGCTGCCTCCCAGCGTCACCGGGACGCTCAAGGGTCATTCCGAGGCGGTCTATTCCGTCGCCTACAGCGCCGACGGCAAGTATGTCGTCACCGGCAGTTTCGACCGCAATCTCAAGGTGTTCGAGGCCGCCGGCGGCAAGGAGTTCAAGTCGTTCGGCGGAACGCTGGGCCATCAGAACCTCGTCCTCAGTCTCGCCCTCAATCCCGACAATACGCTCATCGCCTCCGGCAGCGCCGACAATACCCTCAAGGTCTGGGACTTCCCCTCCACCAAGGCGATTCGCTCGCTGTCGCACGCGGCCGAGATGCAGAGCGTCGCGGTCAGCGTCGATGGCAAACTGCTCGCGGGAGGCGGCAAGGACGGCGTCGTCAAGTTGTGGAACGCCGTCGATGGCAAGGAACTGTTCACCCTCACGGGCCATACCGGGCCGGTGACGTCGGTCAGCTTCAACGGCAACGGCACGCTCCTGGCTTCGTCAGGAGCGGATCGGACGGTGCGCTGCTGGAACCCGGTCAACGGCCAGCTCGTCGCCGCCTTCGGAGCGCATCCGTCGAGCGTCAACAGCATCGCCCTCAACCCGAACAACGTCGTCGCCTACACGGCCGGCGACGATGGCACGCTCCGCTTCTGGACGATGCCGCCCGCGCCGTCGAAGGCGCTGACCGTTCCCCATGCTGACGCCGTCACGTCGCTGACGCTGTCGGCCGATGGTACGCAGGTCATCACCGCCAGCGCCGACAAGAGCGCCCGCATCAGCACCGTTGCGACGGGCCTGCAAGTGCGTGCCATGATGCCGGCGACGGGCATCATCAATGCCGTGGCCATGTCGCCGAACGCTCTGCTGATCGCCGGCGGTACCGAGGACCAGAAGCTCGTTCTCTGGACCGCCGCCGACGGCAAGATCGCCGCCCAGTTCGCCGCTCACGCCGGGCCGTTGACGAGTGTCAGTTTCAATCCAGGCAGCACCCAGGTGATGACCGCCGGCGGCGATGGCCTGGTGAAGTTGTGGGCGCTTCCTCCTGTCGCGGCGCGCTCGGTGGTGCATCCCGACGCGGTCCTCAATGCACAGGTGTCAGCGGACGGCAAACGGCTCATCAGCGGCGGTAAGGACAAGCTGCTGCGGACATGGGCCCTGCCTGCCGGTACGCTCGAACGGCAGTACGCCGGCCATGTGGGCGGGGTGACGGCCGTGGCTCTCAATCCGGCGCAAACGCTGCTCGCTTCCGGGGGCGACGATCAGACGATTCGCTTCTGGAATCAGACGAACAGCCAGCAGACGAACCTCCTCGGCGCTCACACCGGAGCAGTCACCTCGCTGTCGTTCGCCCCTGCGGGACAGCAGTTGCTCTCGTCATCGGCCGACGGCAGCGTCAAGCTCTGGCAGATGCCGCTGGTCGCGCCAAAGTTGCTCGCTCATCTCGATCAGGTGACGAGTTTGGCCCTGAGTCCCGATGGAACCAAGGTACTGACCGGCTCCGCCGACAAGCAGGCCCGGCTCTGGAACCTGACGACCGGACTGACGGAGCGCCCCTTCCCCGGCGGAACGCTGTCGGTCCTGGCGGTGGCCTACAGCGCGGACGGCACGCGCGTTGCGGCGGGCAATGCCGACAAGAGCGTCAGTGTCTGGAACGCAGCCGACGCCAAGGAAATCAAGAAGTTCCCCAACCTTCCGGCAGCGGTCCACGCCGTCGCCTTCAGCCCGAATGGCCAGCAGGTCGTGGCCGGCCTCGCCGACGGCAGCGTGAGGCTGCTCGACGTGACGATGGGCAAGGAAGTGAAGAACCTCGCGGGACACACCGGAGCCATCAGCGCGGTCCTCTACTCGGTCAAGGGCGATCTGATCTACAGCGCCAGCGCCGACAAGACGATCAAGGCGTTCGGTGCCGTGGATGGGCTGGTCAAGACGACCCTCACGCACGGCGGTCCCGTGACCGCCCTGGCCCTGAGCAAGGACGGCACCAAACTCGCGTCGGGCGGCAGCGACAAGTTCGTCAAGGTGTGGACGACCGCCGACGGCAAGAACGTCGCCACGCTGACCGACCTGGCCGAGGCGCGCGGCGTCACCTTCAGCCCGGACAGCGCGCGGCTGATCGTCGCCGGCGCGGACAACAAGGCGCGTCTCTACAGCACGGACGGCAAGTTGCTTGAGTTCTTCGCTCACGATGGACCCGTCCTGGCAGCGGCGTTTCACAGCGACGGCAAACGCGTTCTGACGGCCAGCGCCGACAAGAGCGCCCGTGTCTGGACGCCAGCCATCGTCTGGCAGGGTCAGCACACCGGAGCAGCGAGCCAGGCCGTGTTCAGCCCGAAGGGCGATCGCATCATCAGCGGCGGCGACGACAAACTGGTCAAGGTGTGGAACGCTCTGGACGGCAAGGAAGTGAAGAGCATCGCGGCCCACGCCGGAGCAGTCACGGCCGTCGGCATCAGCCTCGATGGGACGCGCATCGCTTCCGGCGGGGCGGACAAGCTCGTCAAGGTCTGGACGCTGCCCGGCGACGCGCAGGACAAACCGCTGGCGACTTTCACCGTCGCGGCCCCCGTGCAGACGCTCGGCCTGAGTCCCAATGGTCTGCGCATCGCGGCCAGCGTTGCCGACGCCAAGACGGGCAACAGTATCGCGATTCTCGACGTGGCAGCGGGCAAGGAAGTGCAGACGATTGCGGAACATAAGGGGCAGGTGCTGAGCCTGACGTATCAGGCAGACAACCGCACCGTCGTCAGCGCCTCGGCCGACAAGACGGCGCGCCTGCTCGATTCTGGCGTCGTGAGCGCCTTCGAGGCCCACGCCGGAGGCGTCAGCGCGGCCATGTTCAGCAACACCGGCACCCAGGCATTGACCGGCGGCGCCGACAAGACGGTCAAGTTGTGGGACATTGCCACGAGCAAGGCGACAAAGACGTTCGGCCCGCTGCCCGAGGCGGTCAGCGCCGCGGTGTACAGCCGGGATTACACCACGATCGCCGCCGCGTTCGGCAAGCAGGTGCGCTTCTGGACCATCGCCGACGGCAAGGAGGGAGTGACCCTGACCCATCCCGCCGCCGTGGCCTCGCTCTCCTTCAATGCCGATAAGACGAAGCTGGCGACGGCCTGCGCTGACGGCTGGACGCGGGTCTGGGACGTGGTGACCGGACGAGAGCTGGAATCGTATCCGCAGGGCGCGCCGCAGCGGAGCGTCGCCTTTCTGCCCAACGGCACCGGCATCCTCACCGGCGGCAACGACAAGACGGCGACCTTCCATCCGCTGCGCTCGCAGCGCGTCATCGAGGTGGCGAAAGTCCCCGTCCGCAGCCTCGCTCTGAGTCCGAACCTCACTCACGTCTTCACGGCGGCTGACGACAAGACGGTGAAGATGTGGAACGTGGCCAGTGGCCTGAGCGAGCGGACCTTCGGCGGCGAAGCGGCAGTCACCAGCGTGGCCGTCTCGCGCAACAATATCCTCGTGGCGACAGGGGGGCCGGACCAGACGGTTCGTCTCTACACCCTGGCTGACGGCAAACTGCTGCACAGCATGAAAGCGCCGGGCGCGATTACCTCGCTGGCGTTCACGGTCAACAACCTGAACCTGGTCGCCTCCTGCGACGATCGTTCGGTGCAAGTGTGGAACGTGGCCATGACGCCGGGCGTACCGGCCCCGCCGGAGTTCGGCCAGGCTGGTCTGACGCACACCCATGAGGCTGCCGCCAACAGCGTCGCCGTCGCGGCTGACAACGTCTCCTTCTACAGCGCCGGGGCCGACAAGACGGTGAAGGTGTGGAAACTGGTGTCGGACAATCCGGTCCGCAATCTGCCCCATCCCAACATCGTCGATGCCGTGGCCTTCAACAACGACGGCACCCTGCTGGCGTCCGGCTGTCACGATGGCAACATTCGTCTGTTCGACGTGGCCAAGGGGACGCAGACGAAAATGATCGCGGCCCACGTCAAGCCGATGCCGGTGCCGGTCTATGGCGTCGTCTTCGCGGCCGACGGCAAGACGCTCCTCAGTTGCGGCATGGACAATGCCCTGCGGCTGTGGGACGTGGCGACCGGCAACATGGTGCGCGAGTTCAAGGCGTATCAGGAGAAGGTGTTCGAGAAGGGCCATCGCGACGCGGTCTACTGTGTCGCGTTCAGTCCCGACGGCAAGCAGATCGCCTCGGGCGCGACGGACCGCACCATCAAGATCTGGAACGTCGCGGACGGCAGCGTCGTGCGCGATCTGGTGAATCCCGAGTTCAAGCCCGCCCTGGGCAATCCGCCGGAAGCGCATCCGGGAGCGGTGTACGCCCTGCGATTCACGTCCGACGGCAAGCTTCTCAGCGTCGGGCAGGCACCGCGTTCTCAAGGGCATCTCGCCCTGTGGAACGTCGCGGACGGCAAACTGCTGGCGAGCGAGACGCTGCCGCTGGGGCCGTTCTACTCGCTATCGCTGGCCCCGGACGGCAAGACGCTGGCCGTCGCCGCCGGGCCGCGCGGCAAGGGCGGACTGACAGGATTGCAAGAAGGGAATCCGGCGTACATTCTGAAGATGCCCGGCGTGAAGTGAACGAGCGCGAGTGAATGTCAAGGAGGGCGAATTTCCAATTCGTCCTCTTCGCCACGGACGAATTGGAAATTCGTCCTCCAGGGTGCATTCGCATCGCCTGGTGAGAAGGGTGGAAGCGGCATGAACAAGGTACGCATCGGCAACGGCTGTGGCTTCTGGGGTGACAGCCTCGATGCGCCGATTCGCCTCGCCGAGAAGGGCGCGCTCGATTATCTCACCCTCGAATATCTTGCCGAACTGACGATGTCCATTCTGGCGCTGCAAAAACAACGCAAGCCCGACGCCGGCTTCGCCGTCGATTTTCTCGACGTCCTCGAACGCCTCGGTCCCATCCTCCAGGCTCAACCACAACTCAAGATCGTCACCAACGCCGGCGGCATGAATCCACTCGCCTGCGCCGCTCGCGCCCGCGCGATCCTCGACAAGGCCAACCTGTCTGATCGCGGTATCGCCGTCGTTCAGGGCGACGACCTGATGCCGCAACTCGACGCCCTGATCGGCAAGGGTCACACCTTCGCGCACATGGACACCGGCGCGCCGCTGGCCGGGATCCGCGATCGCGTCGTCAGCGCCAACGTCTACCTCGGCGCGCGGCCCATCGCGCTCGCCTTGCGACAGGGAGCGTCGATTGTCATCACGGGACGCGTTGCCGATGCCTCGCTGACGCTGGGGCCGGCGGTTCATGAGTTGGGGTGGTCGTGGCACGACTGGGACCGGCTGGCGGCGGGGACGGTCGCGGGACACCTCATCGAGTGCGGCGCCCAGGTCACGGGCGGATTGTGGTGCAACTGGCAGGAGACCGACCTGGGCGACGTCGGCTATCCCATCGCGGAACTGAACGCGGCCGGGGAGATACTCGTCACGAAGCCGGCAGGCACCGGCGGGGCGGTCAACCTCGAAACGGTGTCCGAACAGTTGCTCTACGAGGTGGGCGATCCCGCGGCGTATCTCACGCCGGACGTCGTCGCGGATTTCGCCGGGGTCTCGCTCTCCCAGATGGAAACGGACGCCGTGCTGATTCAGGAGGCGCGTGGCAAACCAGCGCCGGACCATCTCAAGGTGTCGATCGCTTACCGCGACGGCTTCATGGCTTCGGGAACGTTGACGCTGTTCGGACCCGAGGCCGTCTACAAGGCCCGGCGTTGCGGGGAGATGCTGCTGCAACGGTTGCGTTCCGCAGGCGTGGCACCGGAACACAGTCTCATCGAAGTGCTGGGCGGCGGCGATTGCGTACCCGGCTTCTCTCGTCCTCCAGCCGACGTTCCCGAGGTGGTGTTGCGCGTCGCCGTGAGAGATCCGCAGCGAGGCGTCGTCGAGCGCTTCACGCGCGAGTTCGCGCCGCTGGTGACGTCCGGACCGCCAGGTGTGACGGGCTATGCGACGGGCCGCCCGGCGGTGCGCGAGGTGTTCGCGTACTGGCCGGCCCTGCTGCTGTGCGGTGCCGTCACGCCCGAGGTGATGCTGTACGAGTGCGGTTAGAGTCGGAGAAAGGGAGGGGGACCATGAATGTCGCGGAACCCGTGCGTCTGATGGACATCGCCCACGGACGGAGCGGCGACAAGGGCAATCACGCCAACGTCGCCGTCATCGCCTACACCGAGGCGGGCTACGCCTGGATTCGTGCGCATCTGACGAGTGAAGCCGTTGCCGACTGCTTCCGCCAACTCCAACCCAGCGGCGTCGTCCGCTACGAATGCCCGAACCTGAAGGCGCTCAATTTCGTTCTCTATAACGTCCTTGGCGGCGGCGCCAGCACTTCGCTGCGCACCGACACCCAGGGCAAGACCTTCGCTCTCGCCCTGTTACAAATGCCGCTCCAGCGTCTAGAAGACTTCAACGCCATGATGCGTCCCTTGCCGCGAGACGAAGCATGAGTGAAACTCTCGTCCTCTACGAGCCGCATCCTCCGACCGGCTCCATCCTCTTGACCATCAACCGCGCCGACCGCCGCAACGCGCTCAGCCGCGGCCTCATCGCCGCCCTGACGGACGCCTTTCAGCGAGCGAAGGACGATACCGCCGTTCGCAGCGTCATCCTCACCGGAGCGGGAAGCGTCTTCTGCGCGGGCATGGACCTGGCCGAGTTGCAGGAATCGCTCGATAAACGCGGCGAGGATACGCCTGTCTGGGACGACGCCTTGCGGCTCGCGACGCTGTACGACCTGATCTACACGTTGCCGAAACCGACCATCGCGGCCGTCAATGGGGCGGCCGTGGCGGGGGGCGCGGGACTGGTGGCGGTGTGCGATCTCGCTGTCGCTGCGAGTGGAGCGAAGTTCGGCTATCCGGAAGTGCGGCGCGGCCTCGTCGCGGCGATGGTGATGCCGCATCTGATGCGCCACGTCGGCGAACGGATGGCTCGCTATCTGCTTCTGAGCGGCGAGTTGATCGACGCCGACGAGGCGTGTCGAGTTGGTTTCGTGAATGCGGTCGCGCCGACGGAGCAGGTGTTGAACAAGGCGCGCGAGTGGGCGAAAGCGACGGCGGAGGGAGGCCCAGCCGCACTATCGCGAACGAAGGAGTTGCTGCATCTCTTCTCAAGGCAGGCGCTATCGATTGAGGAAGCGGCGAAGGCGAGCGCCGCGCCGCGTCTGACGGACGAGTGCCGGCAGGGGCTGGAGGCGTTCTTCAACAAGCGGCCCGTGCCGTGGGCGCCGCCCGGTTAGCGGCGATGACGTCCCTTCTTGCCGCTTGCGGCTTAGCGGTCTTCTGCAAAGCCGCAAGCGGCAAGACACACCGCTATTTCTTCTTGAGATGTTTGTCGAACCAGTCCGCGAGCAGTTCCAGGTCGAGCGGCAGCGTTACCCAGCCATGCCCGGCGTCCTTGCGGACGATCACCTCCACCGCCACGCCCGCTTCCTTCAGTTTCGCCGCCATGCTCTCCGATTGCTGGAGCGGAACCAGAGTGTCCTTGTCGCCGTGAATCATCAGCGTCGGCGCTGAGGTCTTCGAGACATGGGTGATCGGGGAGACGGCGCTCATGATCTCGCGTAACCGCTTCGGGTCCTTGATCGGCACGAAGAGCGCGGTCTTCTTGTCGAACTCGTGGAAATCGACGGCGGCCGTGAAGGGCGGCTGAAGCGCCCGGTCGAGCAACTCATTGCCGGGCCTGCCGAAGTTCAGAAAGTCGGTCGGGGGAAAGAAGCAGGCGACCGTCTGCACTCGACTCGACAGACGGTCGATGGAATCGGGCGCTTTCGGATCGCCCTCCTTGCCGGCGTTGCCCATCATCAGCGACAGATGGCCGCCCGCGGAAGCGCCGTACATGCCGAGACGATCGGGATCGATCTTGAAACGCGCGGCGGAGTGGCGAATGAAGCGAACCGCGCGGTGGATGTCCTCGACGATTTCGGGGAGGGTGAACTTCGGCTGGCTGCCGTGAACGATCTCGAAGACGGTGTAGCCGCGCTTCAGAAACGGGGCGGCGAAGGCCGGGTTGATCTGCTTCGCATCGGAGAACCAGCCGCCGCTGACGGCGAAGAGGAGACCGAGGCCGTTGGGTTCCTTCGGCGTAAACACGTCCAGGGTTAGGGCGACGCCATACTTGCGTCCGTAGATGACGTCGCGAGTTCGCGTCCACAGCTCATCCGCCGCATGGACGACCACGGGCAAGAGCAACAGCAGCAGTACGGCGATTCGACGCATGGGTGCTTCCTCGGGGATCGGGGATCGGGAATTGGGCGTCGGGGATCGGGAAAAAGGGAAGTGTAGAGCGCGTGAGCGACACTTTCCTCTCTTTTCCGATCCCCGACGCCCGATCCCCGATCCCCGATGCTTCAGGGGAGCTGCACCGGTCCTTGCGCGACGCCGACGTTGCCGACGAGGTCGAACGCCTCGACGCGCAGGAAGACGTTGGCGGGGACGTTGCTTGGCACCTGCCAGAGATAGCGGCCGCTGTTGTCGAGGCTGGCCGCGAAGGTCCGCCAAGGGCCTTCGGGAGACTCGGCGTACGAAAGCGTGATCGGCTTCTGGGTCAGGTTGCTGTCCGTCGCCGTCCAGTGAATCGAAGCGGTTCGGCCCATGTACCCCGAGCCGACCTTGACGTCGCTGAGGCTGACGACCGGCTTCGTCCAATCGACCTCGACCCAGATCTGCGGTGCCTCGCCCGCCGCCGGCGCCACGCTATTCTCCGTCGCGTTGCGAGCCACCATCATGAAGCCGTAGGTCCCCTCGCGGTTGACCTCGATGACGTAGGGCGCGCCGCTCTTGACCGTCGTCTCGTCCTTGTACCAGCGCCGGGTGTCCATCGTGTACCACAATTCCAGCACCGAGTGCTCGGAACCCGGCATGCTCTTCAGATCGTAATCGAGCTGAACGCGATGGCTGTTGACCATGCGCTTCGCCGGCCCGGAGTTGCTCGGGCCAATGGTTCGCGGATGTTGAGGCTCCTCGACCTTCCGCTCGGCCGCTCGGGCCGCCAGCGCCGTGGGCAGTGGATTCGGAGGCTCCACTGTCTTGAGGCTCATCGGAGCGATGACCGGCGGCACTTCACGTTTCTCAACGGGCGTCACCGGGTCCGAAATCAGCGACCGTAGAGGAGCGGGAGTGACGGGGGGCACAGGGGCCTCCACCGAGACGGGCTCGTGCGAGTTCGCTTCTGTGGCCGGTCCCGACGGGAGCGGCTGGGGCGTCACCGCGCCGGAGGCCGCGGGTACCGTCGCCATCGGCTCGGGAGCCGGCGTCCGCACCGGCGAGGAGGGCGGCAGGTATTGCGGCGTCGCGGCATCGTCGAGCCGGCGCGGCGGAACCGGAACCTCGGACGGATCGCGCTCGCGGTCCTTGTTCTTCTCCTTGTCGTCCGTGGTGGGTTCGCCGCGGAAACGCTTCGGCGGAATGGGCTGCACCAGGGCGCCCGGAGGCGGCACGGGGCAGTGCGACCAGTCGGGCGGGAACGGCCAGGGCTGCCAGCACGTCGCGTAGTAGCCATAGTGCGGCAGATGGCACGGATCGCAAATCGGCTTGGGACAGCCGTGCTTGAACTTGATCTTGGGCGCGCCCTCGTAATAGTACTTGAAGTACGGCGGGCAGCAGCACGCCTGGCAGTCGCAGTTCTGAGCGCGCCCGAAGGAGGCCAGGACCAGTCCCGCCAGCAGAGCCAGTCCAGCTCCGCCGCGAAGAGAATGTCTGCTCGACATGGGTTCCTTCCCTTGTCCGATGTTAGGCTGGCGGACAACCTTCCTCAGCTCGTCCGCGGTAAACCAGGGACTCTCTGAGGGTTGTCCCGCATTTATTACTTATTCACCCGTGCGAATCGGTGCGTTGACGAGGATGCCGATGCCCGGTGGAGGCGCCGCCAGGCCAAACTCCCGGCCCGGCCCGGCCAGATTGTTCGCGTTCGGGCGGGCTCCGCTCGAACCGGGACCAAACCGCGGCGACGGGAACGTGTAGTAGTGCGAGTAGTTGAAGAACGTCACCGGATGACCCGTCACGCCCAGCGAGGGCAGCGCGGCCAATTGACCCCCTGCCTGTCCGGTTTGGACCTGGCCGAGGTAGCGCAGGGCGTCCTGTTGCTGCCGCGTCAGCGGAGAGGACCCCGAGCCGGTGCCGAAGGCTCCCGAACCCGGCACGAAAGGATTGCTCGAGGGCCGGAACGACGGCGAGGTCGATGGTCTTTGAAAGGGCATGCCGAACTGAGCCTGGGCCGCTCCCGCCGCCATTACCAGTCCCAGGGTTGCCAGCACGAGTTGCTTCATGGTCCTACTCCTTCGCGCGATTGCTCGAATCCTCGTCTCCAGCGCAACTCTACAGCCATCCCGACGATTGTCAACCAACCCGGTCTCGGGCGAACAACAGGCTCGCCCGAGATTCGGCGAACGCCGCATCAGAATCCCGTCACGAAGCCGACGCCGCCGCCGCCGTTGCCGTTCCTGCCGCCGCCGTTGCTGCGGAACTGGTTGAACACCGACGTACCCAGGAGCGTCACACTGAACAGACGTTGAATCGGGGAGATGATCTTCGCCAGCATGTTGTCGAAGGCGATGAGCGGATCGGCCTTTACATAGACGCGGTCGCCGGGGAAGAGTTGATAATTCGTCCGCGTCGAACCGCTCTGGGTGATCGCCAGCCAATCGACCGGCAACACCTGCACGCACTCGTGATTGGCCGGCGTCGGACGGGCCACCCACATGCGCCGCCGAGAGGCCACGGCCGGCAGTCCGCCCATACGCTCGATCGCGTCCAGCACGGTCTCATTGCCGGTGATCGGGAACCGTGTCACCTGCATGCCGTAGCCGCCGCCGTCGAAGATGACGTAGTACACCTTGCTGTTGTAGGCGAACACGTCCAGCGAGATGTCGGGATCGAGGAAGAACTGCGACAGATGCTGTTCGATGACGGTCTGGGCCTGGCACAGCGACATGCCGGCAACGTAAACACAGCCGTAGACGCCCAGGCTGACCGTACCGTCGGCCTTGACGAGATGCTCGCCGCGAACCTGCTGCACAGTCTGGAAGGCGGCCAGGCCGAGCGTCACCTGCGGTTCCTTGAGCGCTCGTTCGAGTTGGAGGCGAATGGCGGCCTGGGCGCGTTCCAGCGTCATGCCGCCGACGCGGACCGCTCCATAGCCGAAGCCGAGGGCGACCATGCCATCGGGACCGACGACGAAGGTGCCGTTGATTGGCTCACTCGCGAAGGTCTTGGTCGCCTGGACGATCAGCACGTCGAGCGGCTGAATGACGTAGGGCGGCTTCGGAATCAGCCGGCCGGCGTCGATGAGCAAAATGTCCGGCGGTTCGATGATGTACGGTGGATGCGTCTTCATTTCCTTTTCCTTCGGCAAACTGTTGTAGTTTGCCGCCGGGGGGCCGCCTGCGAATTCCTCATAGGTCTTCCGCATGCCCACATGCATGGAGACGTTCGGATCGATACAGCCGATGGGACCGGGCGGTGCGGCCCCCTGCGTGGGCGGCCCCTGAGGCTCGGCGACCGGCCGGCCTGGATCACCCGGACGGAGCGAGCCGTCTGTCGAGATGAACCGATGGGACGTCCTCTGAATTTCCTCTTCGGCCGTTTCCTGTCCCGTAGTGGGGACAGGTACGGGCGGCTTGATGTTGCCGCAATTGATGGTTAGGTTGCATCCCAGGCCGGCCAGACAGACCACCCCGAGCATGCACCAACTGACGAACATGTTGACCCGGCCTCTTCGCGCCATGATCTGACTCCTCCCCGCGCCGGCCAGCGACGGACGCGGCGCGGCAGAATGTCCCCGAGGGGCAATGCGTCCATCCCCCAGACGCATCGAATGCGAGCCGCCCCTGGCCTCGCTCACGCGAGACTCCGGCCGACGCATCCGACGAATTTTCGATGCAAGGAGAGGGGCATATAAGGAGTGTTCGAGAAAAATGCAAGCCCAATTTTGGGATTGTGGGGCGAATCATCGTTAGTCGCGACGCGAGGTCTTCGGAGCGGCAAGCCTCAGTGGAGTTGCCTGGACCTTCCCCCTCTCCTTGGATGCAAGTGGAGGGCGATCCTCGTCCAGGAATTCACGGTTTCAGCAACAATCCGACTTCAGGCCGGGGCCGCGCGATCACCTCGCCGATAATGCAACTCCTCAAAGCGCCTCTCCTCTTCGCCGCTTCGACCAGCGCCTCGGCCCGTTCCGGCTCGACGCTGAAGACGAGCCCGCCGGACGTCTGGGCGTCGTAAAACACTTCGAGCCGCACGGGATCGGGTTTGCTCTCGATCTGCAAACTGGCCGCGACATACTCGCGATTCGTCTTGCTGGCGCGTGTCCGGTGGCCCTTGTGAACCAGCCCCTCGACGCCGGGAAACAGCGGTAAACGAGACAACTCGATGACGAGCGTGGTGCCGCTGCCGGCCGCCATCTCGAAGAGATGACCGGCCAGGCCGAAGCCGGTAACGTCAGTCGCTGAGTGAACGCCGCCGACTTCCACGGCCGCCTCGCAGCCGACGCGGTTCAATTGCACCATGCTCTCGCAGGCCGCTGCCAGCGTCTCCTCGGGACAGTCATTGGCCTTGTTCGCCGTCGTGATGAAGCCGGTGCCGACGGCCTTGGTCAGCACCAGTTTGTCGCCCGGCTTTGCTGCCGCGTTGGTCCAGATTTTCCGCGGATGGACGATGCCGGTGACGGCCATGCCGAACTTGATCTCGGCGTCGCGGACCGTGTGGCCGCCGACGATGACCGTGCCGGATTCAACGCAGCGATCCGCTCCGCCGCGCAGGATCTCGCCGAGCCAGTCGAGGCTGAGCTTGTCGTCGGGATAGCCGACGAGGTTCAGAGCCGTCTTTGGGGTGCCGCCCATGGCGTAGACGTCGCTCAGCGCATTGGCGGCGGCGATCTGTCCATAAATGAACGGATCGTTGACGACAGGGGGGAAGAAGTCGATGGTCTGAACGAGCGCAATCTCATCGGTCAGCCTGTAGACGCCGGCGTCATCGTGCGTCTCGGTGCCGACGAGGAGGTTGGGATCAGTCCGTCGAGGTAGATTACGCAGGACCTGCGTGATAGCCTGTGGCGGCAACTTGCCCGCTCAGCCGGCGCAGGAAGCGTAATCGACGAGACGTTTTTTTCGGCCGAAAAACAGCATGGAGTACTTTCGGGGAATGAGTGCGAGAAGAGACCTGCTTGACCGCCAGGGACGTATGGGTTCTTCTCGCACCCTTCGCCCCTACTTCACGGATTCAAGCTGTTCGATCAGGGCCTGTTCGTCGGGGAACTTGCCGGTCTGCAACTTCGAGTAGACCAGCTTGCCATTGGCGGTCAACTCGAAGCAGCCGCCGCTGGACGGAATCAGCTTCAGGTCCTTGATCTTCTGCTTGAAGACGGTCAGCAGTTTGGTCGTCAAACTGACGGCCTGGGGTTCGTAGTTTCACATCGAGCAGTATTTTAGCTCCAGGTTCATGACTCGACTTCCTCCTCTGAATTCCGCCGGTACGGGCGATCTCCAGAGTATTATACCGGCCATGGATGGGTTTGACACAGGGGGGTTAGCCGCGACGCGCAGTCTTCGGAGCGGATACTGCGTTATCGCGTCACACGCTCCGCTCCGAAGACTTCGCGTCGCGGCTAACCCGCCGAGTTACAAAGAGTCGAGACGACCTTGCCTTCGGAGAGAGACGATGACCACTCCTCGCAAAAATGGAGAGAAAACTCGGCGAAGGTATCGTCCGACAATGGCGCTAGCCCAGGCGGTGACCTTCGCGGATGACATGATGCACGTCGGCTTGATCGATGGACGCATCATCAGTGTCCCCGTCATCTGGTTCCCGTTACTGCACACGGCCAGCCCTGAACAGCGGATGCGCTGCGAGATCGGGGGCGGTGGCATCGGTCTGCACGGGCCGGAACTGGATGAGGATCTGTCTGTCGCGGGATTGCTCGCCGGCGCCGCTCCTGGTTCCGGATAAGAATCAACCTTCTCCCAGGTCTCAGACGACCCTATGATCGGGTTTGCTCAGGGCGTATCGGAAACGAGAACATGCAGCATGGTCCG
>JBBRIK010000003.1:0-22299 GCA_038221045.1 Gemmatales bacterium | reverse complement strand
TGGAGCGAAGGATCGTCCACAGCACGTCTTCCCAGGCCTTGCGCTTGTCGGACGATTGGGCGACGTGATCCAGAAAGGCCCGCGCCGTGGACTCTGAAGGAAGCCGTGCGAGAGCCGTCAGGTAGAGTTCGTTGAGGAGGTCGGCGTCGGGGAGTTTCCGGGCGAGCAACTTGCCGAGGCGGTTGTCGGCGGCGCTCAGCTTCCCGGTGACAGTCGGCCCGTTCATCAATTCTAGGGACTGCGTCAAACTGAACTCTGTCTCGCGAGCGCACTCGCAGGCCAACTCACGCGCGGGCTGGCCGAACGCCTTCATGAAGGGATGACGGTCGTAGCCCAGGTAGCGGCTCGGGAGGCGAAGGACCTCGCCGTCGGGCAACTGCACGGCCCGCGTTCCCACAGGCTGATTCTCGAATTTTTCGGGAACGCCGGTCGCCGTACACAGGGCGTCGAGCAAGACCTCGGCCGTCAGTGGTTTGGCGACGAGGTGCGAGAAATACTTGCCGTCGTCCTTGTTGAAGGCGTTGGCGCGAGCGCTGAGCTGATACGTCCGCGAATTCAGGATCGCTCGCAGGACGTGCTTGACGTTGAACTTGCTGGCGACGAAATCGCGCGCCAGGGCGTCGAGCAGAGCGTCGTTGGCCGGCGGATTCGAGGCGCGGAAATCATCGACTGGAGCCACGATGCCCCGGCCATGCAGGTGAAACCAGAGCCGATTGACGATCGAGCGGGCGAAGAAGGGATTGTCCGCGCGGGTCAGCCAGTCGGCCAGCACCTCACGCCGATCCTTGCCCGGTGGAATGACCGCTGGTATGCCTCCGAGGAACCGGGGCGGCATCGGAGTGCCGGTGCGCGGCTGAATGATCTCGCTCGCCTTCAGGTCCAGCGAAATCGAGGCCGGACGATGATCGGGATTGCCCACGCCGGGAGCGTTCCCTTCGCGCGTCTGTTTCACCTGAGTGAAGAAGGCGGCCAGGCCGTGATAGTCGTCCTGCGACCATCGCTCGAAGGGATGATTGTGGCACTTGGCGCACTGCATACGGACGCCGAGGAACAGGAGCGACGTCGTCTCCGCCAGATCGTGCTGGATGAGATCGCCGGCGTTCTTCGGCTCGCGGACGACGCAGTAATAGTTCGCGGGGCCGTTCTTGTGTGAGTGTCCCTGAGCGGTCAGAAGGGCGCGGACGACCTGATCGAAAGGCGTGTTCTCCTTCACCGCGTTTCGCAGCCAGGTATGGTAGCTCTGCACGCCTTGCGGCTGGAGGAAGGTTTTCTTGATGCGCAGGACGTCCGCCCACTTCAGGGTCCAGAGATCGGCGTATTCGGGGCGTTCGAGCAGAGTGTCTATCAGCCTGGTTCGCCTGTCGGGGCGCGTGTCGGCGAGGAAGGCTCGCGTCTCGTCGGCTGACGGGAGGATGCCGCAAACGTCGAGGTAGACTCGGCGGACGAACTCCTGATCGCTGCACAGTTCCGAGGGAACGATGCCAAGGGCTTTCAGCCGGGCGAAGACATTGCGATCGACGTAGTTGTTCTCGGGCGGATCGGGCCAGCGGAAGCCGGCATCGCTCTTGAGATACGTCAGCCGCGCGGAGAACACCTGATCCATGTAACGGCACAGGATAGCCACTTCGCCTGTGTGCCGGAACTCGATGAGGCCGGCGGCGCTGACCGTGGCCAGCGCCGGTTCGCTGCTGCTGAAAACCGTCAGACGAGTGACGTCGCGGACGCTGCCGTCGGCGAAACGCGCCTGGACCGCGAGTTGTTGTCGAGAGACGGGAGCATTCAGGACGCGCTCGCGCGGTTCGACGTTAATGCTGCTCAGGGCCGCGAGGTTCGCAGGATCGTCGGGCATCCCCTGAGCGATCCAGTTGCGAAGGATTCGCGCGGACAGGCTGCCGGCAGCGAAGCGCCGGCCGCCCTCGTGAGGAACCTGGCCCAGTGCTTTTTTGAGGATCAGACTGGCGTCGGGATCGAGCCTGTCGGTTCGACGGCCAAGAGTGTCGCGCGTGAGTTGGAGATAGTCGGCAGTCGGGTCCTGTCCCCAGAGGCTCAGGCGAAAGCCGCCCCGCCCACTCGGCAGACCGTGACAGCTCCCGGCGTTGCAGCCATTGATGCTGAGGACGGCCATCACATCGCGGCGGAAACTGACCGGCTCGGGGGCCGTCCCGACCAGAAGGGCAAGGGTGAAGGAGAGGCTCATGGTTAACTCCATTCCTGGCTTCATTCAACGCCGATTTCCACAGAGTCCTAATTCCTCACGCGCCGGGGACCGAAGTCCTGGTTTTTTCCGGGGTGACCCGCGCCTCCGTGTGAGCCTTTTCCTGTTCCTGTGAGGCCATTTCGCCCTCTTGCTCCCAGGCCCCCGCCCCTACGCTCGGCCCGACGAAACCTCTTTTTCGGCCTGTTTTCCTGCAATTGAACCCTCTCCGTGCATTCTGCGGTCGCTCGAGGGCCTCGCTTCCTCTATTCTCCCAGAGCCGAGGGACTCCCGAAAGGACTCGCACCCAGGAATGTCTTATGGACGACACCCCTTGTCGCCTCTTCTTCATCCAGCCCACAGCCGATCCCCAACGCCTCTACGAAGCCCTTCGCGCCGTTTTCGTCGATGGCTGCCGTCAGATCGAGGAGTATCACAGGAGTGGACAGCAGCGCGAGGAGGCGGAAGTCCGCGGCAAGTTGATGAAACTCAAGAATGGTTCAAACTGATGCGGCGGCATCCCTTCTTGCCGCTTGCGGCTTAGCGGGCTACGCGCTACGCCGCAAGCGGCAAGAAGGGGTTCAGAACGGCAGCGAAAGGTTGAGCAGCACGGCGAGGCGGTGCAGCAGGATCACGCTGCCGATGACGCTGGCCGTGATACTCGCCATCAGGACCGCGCCGGCCGCGATGTCGAGCGCCGGCCAGGTGCGCTCCTTCGTCGAATCGTCCAGGCCGCGGAAGAGTGTCTCGATCGCGCTGTTGAACAGCTCCGCCGTCAGGACAAAGCCGATGCAGCCGATCAGCCCGCACCACTCCTCCCATCGACATTGCAAGACGATTCCCGCCGCGATGACGAGGGCGGTGAAGAAGAAGTGGACGGCGAAGCTGGAGTGGCCGCGAATGCCGAGCTTGAGACCGCGGAAGGCCAACTTGAACTTGTCGCGCCACGAGGGCCGGCGACGCGGCGGCGAAATCACCTCCGGCTCGGTTGGCGTCATCAGCATGGCGCTCCTCCCTGTCCTGTCACTGGCGCACAAACTGCTGAAAGCGCTCGCGCAACTGACGAGTGACCGGTCCGGGCTTGCCGGCGCCGATCGCCCGCCCATCGACCTTGACGACCGGAATCACTTCCGCCCCTGTCCCGGTCAGGAAGCACTCGTCGGCCGTGTAGACGTCGTGCCGCGTCAGCGTGATTTCCTCCACCGGAACCTTCGCCGCGCGAGCGAGATCGAGGACGGTATCGCGCGTGATGCCTTCGAGGATGCCGGCATGAATCGGCGGCGTCCGCAGCACGCCCTTCTTGACGAGGAAGATGTTGTCAGCGGTGCATTCGGCCACCTCGCCGTTGTGATTCAGCATGATCGCTTCGAGACAGTTCGCCTGAATGGCCTCGATCTTGGCGAGGATGTTGTTGAGGTAATTGAGCGACTTGATACGGGCGTTGAGCGCTCCGGGATGGTTGCGGATCGTCGAGGCCGTGATGATCTCCATGCCCTCTTCGTACAGCTTCGGAGGATACAACGAGATGTCATCGACGATGACGATGATCTGCGGATCGGAACACTTGCGCGGATCGATACCGAGTCCGCCGGCCCCGCGCGTGACGACCAGGCGAATGTAGCCGTCCGGCTTCTCATACGCCTTCACGGTGGTCAGCACCGCCTCGGTCATCTGCTCGCGGCCAATCGGGATTTCGAGCCAGATGGCGCGGGCGCTGTCGTAGAGGCGGTCGATATGTTCGCGCAGCTTGAAGACCTTGCCGCTGTAGACGCGAATGCCCTCGAAAACCCCGTCGCCGTAGAGGAGACCGTGATCGTACACGCTCACTTTGGCTTCGCTCTTCTCGACCAGTTTGCCGTTCATCCAGATGCGCGCCATGGGAGCGGCCTTTCAGCCTTCGGCCAGCAGGGGGATGGCCAATCGAGTCGTGGTGGTGTCCACGCGGCCCGCCGTCAGCCTGACAACGCGGTCGGTGCCGGCGGCGAGCTCGCGGTTGTGAGTCACCATCACGATAGTAAGCCCTTCCTGACGGTTCAAGTCGTGCAGCAGGCCAATGATTTCCCGGCCCTTGTCCTCGTCGAGATTGCCGGTCGGCTCGTCGGCGAGCAGGACGCGCGGACTGGCGATGAGCGCCCGCGCGATGGCCGCCCGCTGCAATTCGCCGCCGGATAGCTCGCGCGGCTTGTGCTTGAGCCGATGCGACAACCCGACGCGTTCCAGCATCTCCTCGGCGCGCTTGCGCAAGCCGCGTCCGTTCATCATCCAGCCGAGGAGCGACAACTGAATCATCTTCGGCATCAGGACGTTTTCGATTGTCGAGAGTTCGGGGAGCAGATGGTAGAACTGAAAAATGAAGCCGAAAGTCCGGTTGCGCAGAGCATCGCGCTGGCGGGCCGGCAGATCGTCGATGCGCCGCCCTTCGAGGCGAATCGATCCCTCATCGGGACGGTCGAGGGTGCCGAGCAAGTGCATCAGCGTACTCTTGCCGCAGCCCGACTGGCCGATGATGCTGAGGAACTCGCCCGACTCGACCTCAAGGTCGAGTCCGCGCAGCACCTCGCAACTGTCGCTGCCCTTGCGATACGTCTTGTGGAGATTGACGGCGGTTAGCATGAACGAGACCCCGAATGATGAATGATGAATGATGAATGATGAATGAAAGAGCGTGGAGACGTTTCACTCATCACTCATCCCGCCTCAACGTGCTGGTCAGTGGGAATCCCGAAAGGCCGGGTTCGGGAGGGCGAGGCTCCTGCCGAGCCTTTTCGCCCATAAGGCTCGGCAGGAGCCTTCTCGCCCATAAGGCTCGGCAGGAGCCTCGCCCTCCCGGCTTTCCGGATAACCTCTTACTCGAACCGCAGCGCTCGCACCGGGTGCAACATGGCGGCGCGAAGGGCCGGCAGGATGCTGAATAGCACCGCGATCGCCACCGCGCCGATTATCACCATGACGATGCTCATCGGCTGGATATCGACGGGGATCTTGTCGAAGTAGTAAATGCTGCGGTCGAAGATTTCCTTGCCCGTCACCTTGGAGATCGCCCATTCGATGCCATTGATGTTGTGAGCGATCAGCAGTCCCAGGCCGGTGCCGCAGCCCGCGCCGACCAGGCCGAGCAGCAAGCCGTAGCCCAGGAAGATCTTCATGATGCCGCCGTTGGACGCGCCCAGGGCCTTCAGGATGCCGATGTCGCGCGTCTTCTCGACGACGATCATCGAGAACACCGCCAGGATGCCGAAGCCGGCCACCGCGATGATGAGGAACAGCAGCACGTTCAGGATGCCCTGCTCGATGCTGATGGCGGCCAGGATCGCTCCCTGCTTCTCCTCCCAGCTATTCACTACCAGGCCCATCGGCTTGAACATCTCCTGGAGCCGTGCCACGATGACCTTTGCCTCGGTGTAGTCCTTCAGTTTGATCTGGATCGACGTGACGGTATTCTCCATCGAGCGCAGTCTCTGCAGGTGATCGATGGGGACGTAGACATAGTTGCTGTCGTATTCACTCATGCCGGTCTTGATGTAGTCGCTGACGACGAAGTTATCCCAGACCGGTTTCATCTTCGCGCCGCTGATCGTGGTCAGGATGACCTCGTCGCCGGGATGAAGGGAGCAGCGTTCTTCCGCCGGCTTGTCGCCCTCGGGAGGAATGCGGTAGTTGGCGATGGCATAGCCGACGACCGCTCCATGCGAGACGTGAACCGGACGAGGCGGCGGCAGTGGAGCGGGTTTGATCTGGTCCGGCTGCACCATCGGGATCGGCAGCCCCGCCGGCAGTGGCGGGATCTCATCCTCCGCGGCCTTCGGGGTCGGCACGCGAATGTTAAGGCCGCCTTCTCCTTCGATCTCCCAGCCCGGACCGAAGTCCTGATTCTCGATGAAGCGCCGCCGTGCTGTGTCGTCGAGGTCGAAGGCGAGGCCCGGCTCTTTCTGATTGCGTGGATTGATGAGGAATTCCGCGAAGCCACCCAACTTCGCCCGCGCCTCGGGATCGATGCCGATGAGACGGACGGGACGTGTATAGGTGCGCTGATTGGCGAATTGCATCATGGCGAACACTTCGAGCGTGCCAGCCATGGCGTCGATCTTGCCCGCGAGTGCGGGGTCGTTGCGAATGGCGGCCATCATCCGTTGCGGATCGCGGAAGCCGTGGAGGTCGGGCGTCTCGACGACGACGTCGGACAGCAGGCCATGCACGCGCTCTTTCAGCTTGGCGCTGAAGCCGCCCATGACGCTGTTGACGACGATGAGTGTTCCCACGCCGAGCATGACGCTGACGATGCAGACCAGCGCCAGATACCGCGTCCGCAGATAACGCCAACAGAGCAACAGCTTGTACATCGATCACTCCCTTTTGCCGCTTGCGGCGTAGCGGGAATAAGACCGCTAAGCCGCAAGCGGCAGACCGTCAATGTTCCGGACGCAGCAGCGGGAACAGGATCACATCGCGAATCGTCTGGGTGTTGGTCAGCAGCATCACCAGGCGGTCGATGCCGATGCCCAGGCCTCCGGCCGGAGGCATCGCGTGCTTGAGGGCGCGCACGAAATCGTCGTCCATCTTCGCCATCGACTCTTCTTCCGCCATGCCCCCGAGTTGCCGCTGAAACTCACGTTCCTGAGTGATCGGATCGTTCAACTCGGTGTAGGCGTTGGCCAACTCCATGCCGCGGATGTATAGCTCGAAGCGCTCCGCGACGTTCGGATTGTCACGCTTGCGCTTCGTCAGCGGACACAGGGCCGCCGGGTAGTCGTAGACGAACACGGGGCCGATCAGCTTGTCCTCGACATGATGCTCGAACAACGCGTGGACGAGGACGTCGTGTTCCTTCGGCGTGGCCGTCTTCGTCTTCTCATCCTTCAGTTCGAGCGGAATTTTCGACTCCGCGGCGCGGCGCTTGACGCCCTCGGCGTCGTCCATCGCGATGCCGGCGTGTTGCAGGAACAGGTCGGCATACGAGGCGCGCTGCCAGGGCGGCGTGAAGTCGATCGTCTCCTCACCGAAGGGGACTATTCGCTGGCTGCCGAGCGTGTCGAGACAGGCGAGGACGAGGTTCTCGGTCAGATCCATCATGGAGCGATAGTCGCCATACGCCTGGTACAGCTCCATCATCGTGAATTCGGGATTGTGCCGGGGGCTGATGCCCTCATTGCGGAAGACGCGTCCAATTTCGTAGACCTTTTCGATGCCGCCGACGAGTAGACGCTTCAGATGCAGTTCGAGCGCGATGCGCTGAAAGAGCGTGATATCGAGGGTATTGTGGTGCGTGATGAAGGGCCTCGCGGCGGCGCCGCCGGCGATGGCGTGCAGCGTCGGCGTCTCGACTTCCCAGAAGCCGCGCTCGTCGAGGTAACGGCGAATCGTGCGAATGATCTGCACGCGCTTGCGCGTGCGATCGAGCGTTTCCGGCGTGTAGATCAGGTCGAGGTAGCGATGCCGGAGCCGAAACTCCATGTCATGCATCCCGTGAAACTTCTCGGGATGCGGCAGGAGCGACTTGCTCAGGAACGTCAGTCCATCCGCGAAGATCGTCGGCTCGCCGGTCCTCGTCTTGCCGAAAGCGCCGTCGATGCCGACGAGGTCGCCGAGGTCGAGTTCCTGAGCCAGTTTCCAGCCTGTCTCGCCGATCTGCCTGGCACCGAGCATCACCTGAACCCGGCTCGACCACGTCTGATATTCGAGCTTTTCCTGCGTGAGCCGGGTCGTCGGCTTGCCGGACCAGTCCCAGACGTCGAGGAAGAAGACCTTGCCGGCGCTGCGGCGGGTGACGATGCGGCCGGCGATGCGGACGCGCGGGCGCTGATCGTCAGGCACGTCGGTCGGCAGCGCGAGGACGGTCTCGATGGGCATGTGGCCGTCAAAGCGCGCGCCCCAGGGATCGAGTCCGAGCGCCTCGATGTGATGCAGTTTCTCGGTCCGGGCGGCTTCGTGAGTGTCTTGTGGTGCGGACACGGCTGTTCAACTCTTTCTCGTGAAGAAGACGATGCGGTGAGATCAAAGGTGAGCTACGGATTCTACCGGGACGACAGGGAGAATCAATTCCAGTGAGGTTGGGTGAGGTTTCTTCTCTTACCGCTTGCGGCTTAGCGCTCCCTCCGCTACGCCGCAAGCGGTAAGAGAAGCAGCATTCCTCGTTGACGCGTCCTCCCCAGCCCCTTACGCTAGGGCAAGTTTATCTATCTTGCGCAAGGAGCCTGCCGCGATGAAGACACTTCCACTGCTGTCCACGTTCGCTCTGTTCGCCGTCCTGGGTAGCACGCGAGCCGACGAGCCGAAAGACGCTCGCCTCGGCGCACCCAAGACGCTCAACGGTTACTTCCCGATGCGCGTCCCCAAAACAACGGAGGAGTGGGATACGCGCCGCACCGCTCTCCGCGAGCAGGTCCTCGTCTCGCAAGGACTCTGGCCCATGCCGGAGAAGACGCCGTTGAAGCCTGTCATTCACGGCAAGATCGAGCGCGACGAGTACACCATCGAGAAAGTCTTCTTCGCCAGCCTCCCCGGTCATTATGTCAGCGGCAACCTCTATCGTCCCATCGGCAAGAGCGGCAAACTGCCTGCCGTCCTCTGTCCGCATGGCCACTGGCGCAACGGACGCTTCTACGACGCCGGCGAGGGCGAGGCCGCCAAGCAACTCCAACAGGATGCCGAGAAGAGCGTCGAGGGCGCTCGCTATCCCTTGCAGGCACGCTGCGTCCAGCTCGCCCGAATGGGCTGTGTCGTCTTCCATTATGACATGGTCGGCGTTGCCGACAGCACGAGCCTGGGGCATGCAGCCGGCTTCGCCGATGCCCAGGCCGAACTGCGGCTTCAGTCCGCGATGGGCTTGCAGACGTGGAACAGCATTCGCGCCCTCGACTTTGTTGTGAGCCTGCCCGACGTGGATGCGAAACGCATCGGCGTCACCGGCGCGAGCGGCGGCGGCACGCAGACGTTCATTCTCTGCGGCATCGACAACCGTCCCGCCGTCGCCTTCCCCGCCGTCATGGTTTCGACCGGGATGCAAGGGGGCTGTGTCTGTGAGAACAGTTCCTATCTGCGTCAGGACGCCGGCAACATCGACCTCGCCGGCCTGTTCGCGCCGAAGCCGCTGGGGATGACCGGGGCCAAGGACTGGACGGAGGAGATCGAGAGGAAAGGTTTGCCGGAACTGCAAAGCCTGTACAAGCTCCTCGGCGCGGAAGCGAACGTGATGGCGAAGTGTTTCCCGCAGTTCGGCCACAACTACAACCAGGTCAGCCGCGAGGTCATGTACTCGTGGATGAATCGTCATCTCAAACTCGGTCTCAAGGAGCCGATCGTCGAGAAGGCGTTCAAGCCGGTGCCGCCGAAGGAACTGAGCGTCTTCGATGAACAGCATCCCCTTCCGCAGGACGCCGTTGATGCCACGGGGCTGCGCAAGATCATGACGGAAGCCTCGAACGCCCTGATCAACGCCCTGATGCCGAAGGACGCAGCGTCGGCGAAGGAATATCGCCGGGTGATGGGGACGGCCTTGCGCGTGATGATCGGCGGCGGGCTGCCGGCCTCGTCGGCGGTCGAGGAGACGCGAGCCGGCGAGAAGGAAGTGGCCCACAAGGTGACGACGCGGCGATTCTACCTCGGCCGCAAGGGAGCCGGCGAGGCGGTCTCGGCGCTCGGGCTGCGCGGCGAGAAGTTCGACGGAACGGTCGTCGTCTGGATCCATCCCAAGGGCAAGGCGAGCCTCTATCGCGACGGCAAGCTCAGCGACGAAGCACAGTCGATCCTCGACAAACAGGCCGCCATCCTCGCCATTGACACCTTCGGTACGGGCGCGCTGGCGCAGGAGAAACCGATGCCGGTCGATAAGCGCTTCGCGGGCTACACCTTCGGCTACAACAGGCCGTTGCTCGCTCAGCGCGTCCATGACATCCTCACGGCGGTCGCTCATGCGAAGGGCCATGAGAAGACGAAGAAGGTCCACCTTGTCGGTTTCGAGGAGGCCGGCCCGTGGGTGCTTCTCGCTCGCGGATTGTGCGGCGACACCGTGACGCGGACCGCGGCCGACACGAACGAGTTTCGCTTCGACAACGTCAAGACGACGGACGACTCGATGATGCTCCCCGGAGCGTTGAAGTATGGCGGACTGGCGCCTTTCGCCGGCCTGGCCGCGCCGTCGGAGTTGCTCGTTCATCGCATGCGCAGGACGGGCATGGGGCGATGGACGAAAGCCGCTTACGCGGATGCCAGCGACAAGCTGACGCTGTCGGACGTGGGTTACTCGATGGAGGATGCGGTGAAGTGGCTGCTGCGCTGAGAGTAAGTTCTTGCCGCTTGCGGCGTAGCGCTCTTCATCAGCGCTACGCCGCAAGCGGCAAGAAAGAGGAGGAACGGTCGTGATCGCGGAACCTGGCACGGACAATCCGTCGGGCAGCCTCTGGCACGCTCCGCTCGTTCCCGTCGCTCTCGCGTTCACTGCCGGCATCCTCCTTGATCGCTTTATGGCGGTCACGCTGGCCGGCAGCCTCTTCGTCGCAGTCGTGATGCTTACGGCCTGGGCGGTCAACGGCTTCGGAGGCAAACCCGGCCTGTCTCTCGTCTACCTCGCTTTCACCGTCGCCGCTCTCGGTGCCGCATATCACCACTATCGCCGCGATTGCCACTCTCCCGACGACGTCGGCTGGCTCGCCGAGAACACGCCGCGAGTCATCCAGGTTCGCGGCCTGCTCGACGAGGAACCGCGCCAGCGCTGGCACCCCACGGACGACCCACTGCAATCGCCGCGTCAGGGTCAACAGCAACGCCCCCAGACGGTCACCACGCTGACCGTCCAGCAAGTGCATGAGCGGGACGGCTGGCGGAGCGCGTCCGGGCGCGTTCAATTTATCGTCAACGGCCCGCTGACCGACCTTCACGCCGGCGACGAAATCGAGACGGCGGGACGACTCGAAGCACTCCGCGCTCAGCAGAACCCCGGCGAGCGCGATGAGGAGAGCGAGCAGGGCGACGATGGCCTTCGCGCTGTCCTGAGAGTGCAGTACACCGCCGACGCCGTCGTGCGCCTTGCCCCCGCAAACTGGGCGTCGATGACGGCGTGGCGAGCGAACATTCGCGGCTGGGGCGTCCGCACCCTTCAGGACGCGATGCCGTCCCCGCAGGGCGGACTCGCGGCCGCGTTGCTCCTGGGAGATGGCAACGCGCTGTCACCGCCGGAGTGGGAGAAATACGCTCGCACGGGAGTCATCCATGTCCTCGTCGTCTCCGGCCAGCATCTCGCCATTCTGGCCGGCTTCCTGTGGTTCTGCCTCCGCTTCACCTCAATTCGCCAGCCCTCAGCCCTGCTGTTCATCGTTCTGTTCTTGTGGGCCTATGCGCTGCTGACGGGGGCGAGGCCGTCGGTCATCCGCGCCGCCGCGACGGTCAGCGTGTTCGCCGCCGGCATTCTCGCTCGGCGTCCCGCGCTGCCCCCGAACGCCCTGGCCGCCGCCTGGCTGCTCGTCCTGCTGCTCAATCCCGCCGACGTCAACAACCTCGGCTGTCTGCTGTCCTTCGTCTGTGTCGCCGCCCTGTACTGGCTTCACGAACAGCACTCGCGCAAGGCACCCCTCGATCCGCTCGAACAACTCCTGGAAGAGTCGCGCCCGCGCTGGCAAAAAGTGCTGCGCGGCCTGGGGCGATTCGTGCTGGCGAATTACGCGCTGTCGCTGCTGCTCTGGCTCGTGGTGACGCCACTGGCGCTCTCACGGCTTCACTTCCTGCCGTTGACGGGAATGGTCATCGGCCCGCCGGTCATCTGGCTGACGTCGGTCGCCCTCGTGACGGGTTTCCTCCAACTGCTGGCGAGCGTCCTGGTCCCGCCGCTGGCCCCGCTGTTCGCCGTTCTGACGTCCGCCCTGCTGGGAGTATGCGACTGGCTCGTCGATCTGGGCGTCGGCTGGTGGCAGCGACAGGGGTATGTCAATGACCTTCCTCCCTGGTGGCTGATCGGCTTCTATCTGCTGCTGGCGAGCGTCCTGATCGCTCCGCGCCTCTTGCGCCATCGCCGCGTCGCCCTCTTGACAGGACTGACGTGGGTGACCGTCGGTCTGGCCGCCCTGTTGATCCGCTTCCGTCCCGATGAGATGCGCGTGACCTTCCTGGCGGTCGGGGCCGGCGGCTGCACGGTCTTCGAGACGCCGGACGGACGGGTGCTGCTCTACGACGCCGGCTCAATGCAGGGGCCGGGGGTGGCGCGGTATCGCATTGCGCCGTTCCTCTGGAATCGAGGCATTCGCCGCATCGACGAGGTGTTTCTGTCGCACGCCGATCTCGACCACTTCAACGGCCTGCTCGATCTTCTCGACCGCTTTCCCATCGCGCAGGTAACGCACACACCTTCCTTCGCCGAGAAGACGACGCGGGCCGTGCAACATGTCGTGGCCGCCATCGAGGCCAGGGGTGTCCCGGTCCGTGTCGTCAAGCAAGGCGATCGTCTCAAGGCCGGCAGCGTGACGTTCGAGGTGCTGCATCCGCCTGCGTCGGGCCCGCCCGGCATCGAGAATGTCCGCAGTCTCGTCCTGCTCGTCACGCACGGCCGGCATCGATTGTTGCTGACAGGCGACCTCCAGGACGAGGGCCTGTCGGCTCTGTTGAGACAGGAGCCAGAACGGGTCGATGTGCTGATGGCCCCGCATCATGGAAGCCGGCTCATCAAGCCGGCCGCGCTGCTCGCCTGGGCGCGGCCTGGTCTGATCGTCTCGTGTCAGGGGCCGCGCCCGGAAGAGGTCGAGCCGGACCCCTACGTCGTCCCCGGTGTCGAGTACCTCGGTACCTGGCCTCATGGGGCGATTACCATTCGCAGTCACGCCAGCGGTCTGGTCGTCGAAACGTTCGTCACGAAGAAACGTTTCGTCGTCCGCGCGCGGGACGGCAACGCGCAGCAGAAGAAAACCGCTCCTCCGAAGCGCCGTTGACGTGCAACCGACATTCCCTCATGGGTGTGCCGGGTGTTAAACTGCGTGTATGAAACGCATCGAGCAACTATCCCCCTCCCTCGTTACCAAAATCGCTGCCGGCGAGATCATCGAACGGCCCGCGTCCGTCGTCAAGGAACTGCTCGAAAACGCCATCGACGCCGGGTCCACGCGCATCGACGTCGAGGTCGAGCAGGGCGGGATCGATCTGATTCGCATCGTCGATAACGGCGGCGGCATCCACCCTGACGACCTCGGCCTCGCCTTCGCCAGTCACGCCACGAGCAAACTGCGTGAGGCGGACGATCTGTTTCGTATCGGCACACTCGGCTTCCGCGGCGAGGCGCTCGCCTCCGTCGGCGGCGTCGCCCAGGTCACGCTTCAATCGCGGCCTCCCGAACTGCCGAGTGGCACGGAGGTGACCTGTCATGGAGGACAGTTATCGATAACGAAACCCTGGAACGGCGCGCCTGGCACACGCATCGAAGTCCGGCATCTGTTCTTCAATACGCCGGTGCGCCGCAAATTCCTTCGCGCCGCCTCGACCGAGTTCGGCCACGTCAGCGAAACCTTCACGCGTCTGGCCCTGTCTCACCCCGAACTGCACCTGACGCTCCGGCACAACGGCAAGACCGTCTATGAGATCACCGGCGGTCCTGGAGTGCTGTCCGGCGAGCGCCTGCGCGAGCGAGTGGGTCTGTTTTTCGGACGAGATGTGCGTGAGAAGCTCTATGACGTCGAATCGAGCCGCGGACTGTGTACCCTGCGCGGCTTCATGGCCGATCCCTCCTGCGAGCGCGGCCATACCCGCATGCAATACCTGTTCGTCAATGGCCGATTCATTCGCGATCGGAGTCTGGGACACGCCATTCAGGAAGCGTATCGCGGCCTGCTGATGACGGGACGCTACGCCGTCGCCTTCCTCTTCCTCGAAGTGCCGCCCGATCAAGTCGATGTGAACGTCCATCCGACAAAGATCGAGGTGCGCTTCCAGAATGGCCAGATGCTCTATCACCTCGTCCTGAGCAGCTTGCGCGATCGACTGACCCGCGAGAATCTGACGGCTCAGTTGCAACCGCCCGCCATGTTGGGGTTCGGAGCGTCGGGAATGGGGGATCGGGCGTCGGGCATCGGCCTGTCGGGAATGGGGAATGGGGGATCGGGCCTCGGACAAGACAGTTCGCTCTTTGCATCACCCCCCGCATCCGATTTCCGCTTCCCAATGCCCGAAGCCCGTCCCCCCATTCCCGACGCTCCGAACCCCGATGCCCGATCCCCGATCCCCGACAGACCGATGCCCGACACGCCCTGGCCGCGTATCGCCGACTTGCCCCAGGGTTCCTCGCGGATCTTGCAGGTCCACGATACCTATCTAATTCTCGAGACGCCGGAGGGAATGCTGGTCATCGATCAGCACGCCTTGCACGAGCGCATTCTCTTCGAGCAACTCAAACAGCGGCTTCAGGCCGGCTCGCTCGAAATTCAGCGGCTGCTCATTCCCGAACCCATCGAATTGAGCGCGGAGCAGTCGGCTCGGCTGCTGGAGCATCGCGCGGAGTTGTTGCAACTCGGACTGGGCATCGAAGACTTCGGTGGCGGGACTGTCTTGCTGACCAGCTATCCCGCTCTCCTGGAGCGACGCGCGCCCTCGGCCATCCTTCGCGCCGTCGTCGATCATCTGATGAGTCAGGATCGGCTGCCGACGCGCGATGTGCTGCTCAACGACCTGCTCAGTCTGATGGCCTGTCATTCCGCCGTCCGCGCCGGCGACCGCTTGACGCCCGAACAGATGACCGCCCTCGCCGAACAACGGCATCTCGTCCACGATACGCATCACTGCCCGCATGGCCGGCCGACCGCCCTGCTTTTCAGCCGGCAGGAGCTGGACCGCCAGTTTCGCCGCATCTGACCCGTTCTTGCCGCTTGCAGCTTTGCATTCTTCCGCACACCCGCCACCCCGCAAGCGCACGGAAAAATCAACAAAATCCGTCCACGCGTTGGAATCGGCTCAATTCGTGAGCTACGCTTGTCCAGACGCTGGACCGCGCACTTCCCTTCAACCAGCACCTCCTCGCTGGCCGTGCGCCACTGCTCCCTTCTCCACACGGGCCTCAGCACCCGACAGGAGCGATCAACGTGAAATCCCGTCCCCTCGCGGTGGAACAACTCGAAGACCGTTGCGTCCCGGCGACCTGGGGCAACCCCTGGCCCGACGCCATGCACCTGACGCTCAGCTTTGCCCCCGACGGCACTCCTCTCGCTGGCAGCACTAGCAACCTGCAAGCGACTCTCGACACTCAGACCGCCCGCGCTACCTGGCAGCACGAGGTCCTGCGCGCCTTCCAGACCTGGGCCGTCAACGCGAACATCAACATCGGTCTCGTCGCCGATGGCGGCCAGGCGTTCGGCAGCGCCGGCCTGCCCCAGGGCGATAGCCGTTATGGCGACATTCGCATCGGCGGCTACATGCAGCCCGACGACGTTGAGGCCATCGCCATGCCCTTTGAGTCGATGGCAGGCACATGGTCCGGCGACGTCAATTTCAACACCGGCGTCCTCTACGGGGCCAATGGGCAAGGCGCGGTCGATATCTTCTCGTCGATGCTGCACGAGGCCGGCCACGTCTTCGGATTCCCTCACAGTTCCGATCCCGCTTCCCCGATGTTCGAGACCTACCAGGGCATCCGCTCTGGTCTCGCGGCCAGCGACGTGGCCATGCTCCTGGCCCTCTACGGCGTCCGGCAAGCGGACCGTTACGAAGGCCCGGCGGGCAACGACACGCCCGGCACGGCCACCCGGCTCAGCCTGCTGACGGACGGCGATGGCTCCCTGGGTGTGGCCGCCGATGGCGATGTCCGCACCTTGCAGGATCGCGACTATTTCCGCTTCCAGGCGCCGCTGACGCTCGGCCCGCTGGTTATCTCCCTGCAAACGAGCGGTCTCAGTTTGCTGACGTCGAAGGTGGCGGTCTACGACTCTGCCTTTCGGGCAGTCGGCTCGGCGGCGGCGAGCGATCCGCTGCACAACGATCTGACGATCACGGTCGCCTCGCCTCAGTTGCTGGGCACCTATTACGTCAAGATCGAGAGCGCGACGAACGACATCTTCGGCATCGGCAGCTATCACCTCGAAGTCAAGTCGCTGCCGCTGGTCAAAGCGCTGACCGGAATTGTGAGTGCGACCGTCGATACGCTGAAAGGCGTGGTCGCCGATGACCTGCACACCAACGACAGTTTCCTGACCGCGACGCTGCTGCCGCCGGTCGGCAATCAGGCGGCCTCGCGCTTCGACTACGCTTTTCGCGGCCGCATTCGCGATTCCTGGGACGTCGATATGTACCGTGTGGCCGCTCCGGTGGCCCAGGCAGGGCAAGAGACGGTTCTGTCCGTGATGGTTTGGGGGACGGAGACCAACGGCCTGAAGCCGCGCGTCAGCGTCTACGACGCCCAGCACAAACTCGTCGATGCCGAGGTACTGGTCAACGCCGATGGCGTCTTCACGGTGCAGGTGCGGCACGCGGTCGCCGGTGCGTCGTATTTCGTCAAGGTGGAGGCGGCCGCTCCTCACGGCGCGAACGGCGCCGGCAATTACTTCCTCGGTATCGACTTCAGCAGCCAGGCCATCCAGATCGATCAAGTGACGACAGGAACGCTCAAGGCGGGAACGTCCTCGCAGTTCGGGATGCTGACGATCGACTCCAGCGAAATGATGCATCTCGTGTTGAGTGCCACGGGCGGCCCGGCCCTGGTGCGTTTGAACGTGGTCGATCGTCAGGGACGCGTCGTGGCCTCCGTCGATGCGGTCAGCGGCCGCGATGCGGTGAGTCTGACGCGGGCGCTGCCGGCGGGCCAGTATCTGCTGCACTTCCTGGCCTTCACGGCTGATGGGTCGCCGTTGCCCGAGGTCCACTTTACGCTGAAGGGATCGAAGATCAGCGATCCGATCGGACCGCGGCCGGAGAACGGCAGCACGCAGCCCGCCGGCTCGACATCCAGCAGCTACAGTTCGACGTCTCCGCCGCTACCGCCGCCGAACAATTCGCAGCCGCCCCAGCAGCCGCCGCCCCCTCCTCTGGGCAACTCGCAGCCGCCGTCGTCTCAGCCGCCGCCCTCGCAACAGCCGTCGGATCCGTCGCCGGATGAGGAGTACTACTCGTACTATTACGACGACTGGTATGAGTACCAGCAAACGCACAACACGCAGCCTGATCCGTACAGTCCGCCGAAGTCATCGAGTTGAGGCGGGAAACGATCTTGCCGCTTGCGGCTTAGCGGGGGGAAGACCGCTAAGCCGCAAGCGGCAAGAAGAGTTTCCTCTCAACTCGTCAGTTCTTCTTCTGCACGGTGAACACCACGTCGGCGGAACCCGTGTTCCCCGCTGCATCCTTGATGCGCAGGACCACGACATAAGTGCCAGGCTTGAGCGCCTCGGTCTTGAAGCGGAACGTCTCCTGCTTGCTGTCGAACAGGCCGTCCGCCGGGAAGACGCTCGACCACTTGCGGCCATTCACCGAGAACGACGCCCCCGTCAGACGCATCCAGTCCGACGATCCCGTCGCCTCGATGATCGCCTGATTGTTCTCGACGCCCGTCACTTTGATCTGCACCGCCGGCGGGACGTGACTGACCACAAAGGCATCGCTGATGCGCTCGCCCGTCAACGCCTCTTCCGGCGTGTTGTCCTTGCGATCGGTCGCCACCACTTTCAGGCGATAGCTCCCTGACGGGGTCGTCGTCGTGTCCCACTCGTAGTCGGTCCGATCGACGTCCTCTTCCAGCAGCACCCAGCTCTTCCAGCCGTCCTTGCGGACGTAGAGGCTGTAGCTCAGCGAGTCCTCGTTGGGGTCTTCGGCCGACCACTTCAGCTTCACCTTCTTCGGGTTCTCCAGATCGTCCGCGTCGAGGTTCGGAACCTCGACCTTCATCACTTCCGGCGCCTGATTCGTCGTCGCATAGCGCAGAGCGAGGCCACGCAGGCTCGGCGTCTTCGCGGCGTCGTCCGTGCTGAGCGTCACGCGATACTGCGCGAAACGAGCGGCCGGCGACTGCACCTGGGCCTTGTCGCCGTTCTCCTGCTCGATCGACCAGTCGCTCCAGGTGTCGTCGGGGTCGGCGACATTGCCGCTGCGGACCGCGACCGTCAGCCGCGTCCCCGCCGGCGTCTCGCCCTGCCAGCGCAGCGAACCCCACTTGCTGACGATCTTCGCGTCGAACACTTCCGACACGATCGTCCCGCTCGCGCAGTACTTGTCTTCGAGGACATACAGTTTGCCCGGATCGCCCGTGCCGACGACGATGGAGCCATTGGCCCGGCGCACCATGCACAGCACCTGACCGTGATCGAGCCGGGCTATCTCACTCTTCTCCTTCGTCGTCTCATCGACCTCGAACAACTGCCCACCATGGCCGGTGCCGACGAAGAAGCGTCCCTGCTGTTTCAGCAGGCTCAGGACCATCGCTTTCTCGCGGAACACCTCGCGGGCCGTGCCGTCGGTGGCGATGCGATAGAGCGAATTCTCGCCCGATCCAGGGGACGAGGGGGCCGACGCGGACTTGCCCTTGTCGTCCTTGTCCTTGTCGTCGTCCTTCGACGACGATTTGCTGCTCAGGGGCGCGGGAATCGCCTCGCCCTTCTTGCGCGAGGCGGGAATGGCCGTGAGCTTCGAGCCGGTGGCGGCGATATCATCCGACACCGACGAAGAACTGCCGGTGCCGCGCCGCTTGCCTGAGGGCGTGCTGGTGCCGACATAGATGCCGTCCGCCGACACCTGGAGCGAGCGGATCTCGGCCTGCGGGGCCTGATAGAGAACGAACGCCTTGCCCTTGGCATCGATGCGATAGACGAGGCCGTTCTTGTCGCTGCCGGCGTAGACCTGGCCGTCCGCGCCGACGGCGACGCACAGGATATGCTCCTGCTTCGAGTCGAAGAAAACGCTCGACTTGCCCTCCGGCGTCAGACGGAAGACCCGGCCCTTCGGACCGGTGCCGGCGTAGAGCGTCTCGCCCTTGGCGTCGGCCGCCAGCGACCAGACGTAGGAGCCGAGTCCATCGTGAATCACCTTCGCCTGGCCCTTTTCGTCGATGCGGATCACGCGGCCTGACGGCCCTGTACCGGCATAGACGACGCCATCGGCCTGGCACAGACACAGCACCTGGCCATCGTCGCTGGTGTGGACGACAGACGTTTTGCCGTCGGCCGCAACCTTGTAAATCTTGCCCTCGCCCCCGGTGGCGACGTAAAGGTTGCCCTTCTTGTCTTCGACGACGTCCCAGACGTGGGCGGCCTCGATACCGTACAGCGGACGCAGGCTGCGCGACAGGCGCAGCGTACCCTCGTTGCTGACGACGGCCTGTTGCAACTTGGCCCGGTCGAAGTGGGACGGCCGATGCTGATGCCAGACCTTGACCTTGGCGGCCGGGGCGAACGACGTCAGTCCCAGCAGCAGGGCGGCGGCGATGAAGAGGCGGGATCGGTCCATGATGATGACCTCGATTTCTTGGGTCTTTGCCGCATGCGGCTTAGCGGTTCGTGATTTTCTTGTTCTTCGTCACGCGGAACGACACCGTCTCCTGTCCCTGAAGAACCCAGTCGGTCGGATGACGTTCGACGAGAGAGGTGCGAATGGTCTGCGAGCCACTTCGGCGACTGTTTCCAAGGATCTGCACCATGCTCTCCGGCAAGTCGGGCATCTCCTTGCCGGCCAGGGCAACGCCTGTCGCACCCAGGGAGAGGCGGACCGCCAGTTGCGTGCGCCGGGCCTTGAGCAAGGCGCGAACGCTCGCCATCACCTGATCGAGGTTCTGCGGATTCGACAAGCTCGGGCTGTCGTGCATCTCGGCGCGGACAGCCGCGATATCGTCGCTCAAGGTGGCCGTGTACGCGCCTTCCGGCAGATCGGCGGGCAGTTTGAGGCTGGCGCTGATGCGCTGCAACTCTCCCTTCCAGGGCCGAACGTAGACGCGGACGCGAACCGTCTCGCCGGGCGCGTACACTTCCGACTCCGGCTCGACCGCTTCGATGTCCGCCGCGCGCCGGCCCGCCTGAATGGTGGTGTCGCACTCGATCTTGCGAATGCGGATCGGCTTGTAGGGATTGTTGGCCAGCAGGTTGATGGCCGAGGCGACTTGACTGTAGAGGGCCGAGGGAGCGCGTCCGCCGGAGAAGCCGGAGAACGTGTCCTCGATTTGCAACGGCTCGCCGTCCTCCAGTTCGATGCGGGCCTTGAACTTCGCGGTCATCTCGTCGGGCAGTTCGCCTTCCATGTCGATCGAATTGACGAGGGCCGTGAAGACCAGCGAGGCGAGCAAGGAACGCTGCCGAACCACCTCGACGTTGAAGGTGCGCGGCGGGCTGTCCGGACCGTTGGCGACCGTCATGCGAACCGGAAGCATGTCGGGCTTCTTGCCGAGCCAGCCCGCGATACAGGTGCTGACGTCTGCATTGATGACGCCGACGGCGCGCAGCGGCGAACCCATCTTGAAGCTCACCGACTGGCGCGGATAGATCGTGTGAATGTAGCCGGTCATCAGCGGAAACTCGCACTCGCCCAGGCTCATAAAGGGATGGCCCCAACCATAGACGCGTTTGCCGTCGATGTGGGTGACGGTGCCGATGCCGGAGAGATCGAAGTCACCGGTAATCATTGAGATCGACAGCGGTCCGCCTGCTTCGAGCGGCACATTCTTCGCCTCCTCGCTGATCGCGGAAGTCGCGGCCCCGCCCTGGAGAGGCACCAGCCCCATGCGTCGGGTCGTGCCGCTGAGCAGTTTCAGGCTGTTGGCCGACATGCCGCTGGCAGCCAGCGGCGTCCGCAGAGGCCGAAGCCAGAGGCCGTCTTCCTTGTCGTCCTCGTCGCCGAAATCCTGCGATACCGTGATACTCTCGAACAGCTTATCGCCGGCCGCGATGGGGGCGGGCAGCGTATGGCGGACGCCGACGCGGCGCGGCTTGTGTTCCTCGGCGAGGTCGCGACGTTCGTAGGACTCGACGAAGTCGTGCATCTGGCAGAAGGGCGTGATGCCGCCGATGGGGTCCTTGCCGTAGGCCCAGCCGTAGGCGACGGCGCCGACGAGCTTGTTGTCGATGTAGACCGGACTGCCGGACATGCCGGCGATGATGCCGGAGCGTTCCAGGCCCAAGCCGGAGAGCCGGCACAGGATCATGTCGCGGCCCGGACTGGTATTCTTGAGGACGCCGAGGACTTCAACCTGAAAGGTCTCGACCTTGGTGCCTTTCATGACGGTGCGTCCGAAGCCCTTCATGCCGGGCCGGACGTCCTCGACGCGCCAGCACGGCTCGCTCCTGGGGAGGGCCACGCCGGCCGGCTTGACGGCATCGGGCTTTGGAATGTCGCTTGCTTGCGTGAAGCAGAAGACAATTCCAAACGTGATGCCTCCGGCCAGGAGGACGAGGGAAGCGGGCAGGAACTGAGGACGGAAAGGAGGCCGCATGGCATACCTCCGGGCGGGATGAACAGAGTCCTATCGGTGACGGCGCGGACCATCAGAGACAGGTTGCCGCACAGGCCGAAGCCGGCCTGAACAGACGGAACGGGATCGGGGCCGTAACGGAGGCTGAAAAACCGGCGTTCCGGTCGCGACGAGGAGAGAGGACCTAGGAAGGGCGCGCGCGGGGATGAGGTCCGTGAGAGCGTGGTTCCATCCACTCGAGCGTTCCCAAACGTGGCAATCCTTTCCCACGTCGAATCCCGCAAACATTACGGGAAAACGCAATCGAGGGAAATCCTACCTCGTGAATTGCAAAAAAAACAGGCGACTTATAGAGAGAGGGAAAAGGACGGCGACATCGCGGTCTGGACGATCCAATCCTCACGAGGGCAACTCCTCATCCCCGGACAAGTCGCCGATGAGCCGCCGGCCGAAGTGTGGAGAACTAACTGTTCGATCGTCAATGGCGACGAGAGGCCTGCTGATGACTACACAAGGGGGCGTTCTTCCTCGCATGACGCGTTGAGGAACGCCCCTTTCGCCCAGGGCAGTCACGGTCGTGGCAGCTGCCGCCACAACCATTGACGTCCGGGTGCAGCCGCGTTGCGACGGCGCATCGCGGCTCACCGGGCATTCGGGGCCGGGGGGCCTGGCGGAGAGGGTTCGACAAGCAAGTGCCGACGCGGTCCCTTCTTTTCGAGGACTATGGACGCCGCTTGGAATTTATCCTTGGTTGCGCAACGCGCAT
>JBBRIK010000002.1:0-22341 GCA_038221045.1 Gemmatales bacterium | reverse complement strand
GCACCTGAAGTCTGGCGACTTCAGCTACGGGTAACTCATCACTTGCCGTTCGCCTAAGGGCGAGAAAAAGGGCAGACAGTTGGGCAGGCAGATACAACAAGGACATGGCCGGCTCCTTGACATGGGGTGTCGTTACCAATCATCATCGTGTTCAAGGAGCCCGCTTTCGTCCAGCCCTTGCCCCACGACACCCCCCTGCCAAATCAAGAGCCATAATTACGATAAAAAGAGGGGCTTTATAGATAACTGGGGGAAAGTACAGATGAAGAAGAGGCGACAAGGGTGTCGTCGTCCATAAGGCATTCCTGGGTGGGAGTCCTTTCGGGAGTCCCTCGGCTCTGGGAGAATAGCGGAAGCGAGGCCCTCGAGCTACCGCAGAATGCACGGAGAGGGTTCAATTGCAGGAAAACAGGCCGAAAAAGAGGTTTCGTCGGGCCGAGGGTAGGGGCGGGGATCTGGGAGAAAGAGGGCGAAATGGCCTCACAGGAACAGGAAAAGGCTCACACGGAGGCGCGGGTCCCCCCGGAAAAAACCAGGACTTCGGTCCCCAGCGTGTGAGGAATTAGGACTCTGTGGAAATCGGCGTTGAATGACCGCTGCTTCAAGGGACCCGCGCTCGGCTCTTCTGGAAAAGGACAGACACGGCAATGAACGATCCCAGACGCATCCTGATCGTCGGGCACAGCCGGGCGGGCAAGGACACGGCCTGCGAATACCTGGCAAAGATCACGGAACTGCGGTTCGCTGGCACGACCAGCGTGTACCTGGCCAAGTACGTTGCCGCCCGTCTCGGGGTCTCGATGGAGGAGGCCTACCGCACGCGACACCTGAACCGCAACTTCTGGAATCGGGTCGGCAAGGAGATCCGCAGACGAGACCCTGGCCTTCTGATCCGCGAGTCGCTCGAACACGCCGAGATCGTCGGCGGCGTCCGCGACAGCGAGGAGATGGCCGTGTCCCGGCAGGACCACCTCGTCGATCTGATTGTGTGGATCGGCAACGACCGCGTCCCCAGGGACTCGACCATCAAGTTCGGCGAGCGTGACTGTGACATCACCGTACCCAACCACTGGAGTCTGGAGGAGTTTCACCGGCGTCTCCTCCGGCTGGCACGCTTCGCCGGCCTGCCCACGAGGCTGTGAGGCGGAAGGGCTGTTCGCGGCGGCGATGGCTCGACTTATTGGGGAGAGAGTATGTCGCCGCTTGCATCAAGGGGCCTTACCTGAGACGGTAGATCCGGACCCGAGGTTGAGGGTCCGCCCTGAACGGGAGGCGGCTGGGAGGACATGCCGGCACGAATACGGCATCATGACTGCCGGGCGAATATCGGTCCCGGTGAAGCGGCGGCACGCGAGGAAACGCCATGTCCGGAGAGAAGAAGCCGACGAAGACCATCAACGCGGTGCTGGAGGAGTTCCTCGACGAGCAGGAGGGCCGCTGGAGCCACCGCACCTACGAGAAGTACGAAACCGTCGTTGATCTGCTCAAGCGGTACATGGAGAGCTACTTCCCCGGCCACGATGGCGAGTACGAAAAGGTCACGAAGGGCGGCGGGACGTACTGCGGGACCTACGGCCCGGAGGACCTTGCGGGGGCGTTCGGGATGTTCCTCGATTATTTCATGCCGCACAAGGTGATCTGTGGCAGCGGGACCGAGAAGGCGGCTGGCAGCGTCATTCGGAAGCTGGCGAAGTGGCTCGTGACGAAGGGCTACGATCCCGACGCGACGGACGCCCTGGATTGAGGCGGCTCCCCCTTCAGATGCGGACACGCCGGAGGCCGCGAACTTGTCATAGTGGGTGACAGCCGTGGAGTTCGCTTCGCGGGCGGCATCTCCAGGGCAGGCGATCATCGAGCGGAGGCTTGCTCTCGCAGTCGCAGGAGATGAGCTGTCCTCCGCAGTAGGGACACTGTTCAATGTCGCAGTCCGGCTCGTGGAACTCGCCCGCCGCGGCGTCGCAATCGGGACAGTGGTTTCGCTCCGAGTTCATAGCTCCTCCGCTCATGTCAACTCCGGCGGACAAGCAAATCAACGAACACGGGTTCGCTGGCCGCCCGGATAGTTCGCTCCTGTTGTCTGTACCGATCTTGCCATCCGGTAACGAATTAGTGACAAGTCCTGTCTTCGGCTCCTTGCGAGGAAGGGTTTACGTCAATCAGGCGTGGACCCTTTTTTCGTTTCACCCCCGTCCACATCCTGAAGGGTTCATGGGTCGTCTGCCGATATCATGATGGTGTGACAGTCCGCGCAAGGAGGAGCCATGTCCGAACGCAGCGCCCAGGTCGCCGCCCTCAACGATGATCTCACCGCGTTTCAGCACTATATCCAGGGCGAACGCGGCCTGGCCGGCAATACCCTCCTCGCCTACCAGCGCGACCTGACGCACTATCTGCACTGGATCGCGGGCGGTGTCCTCGACGATTACCTCAAGCCCAGCCTGCGCGATCTGACGAATTACCTCGGCGCGCTCCGCGACGATGGCCTCGCTCCTCGCAGCGTCGCGCGCCATCTCGTCTCGCTGCGCATGTTCTATCGCTTCCTTCGCCTCGAAGAGCGCGTGCAGGAAACCGCCGTCGATCTGCTCAGTTCGCCTTCTCTCTGGGAACGCATTCCGCACGTCCTCAGTCCCGAAAGCGTGACGAAACTCATCGAGTCGCCGCTGCCGATCGACCGCTTCTACCTGCGCGACCGGGCCATGCTCGAAACGCTCTACGCTACGGGTGCGCGAGCGTCGGAAGTCGTCGGACTGAAGTTGGAAGACCTCTATCTCGATTCGGGCTTTTTGAAGTGCTTCGGCAAGGGGAGCAAGCAGCGCATTGTGCCGCTGGGCCGGCCCGCCGTCAACGCGCTGCGGGGCTACCTCGAACAGTTGCGGCCGAAGCTGACTGCGGGCCGGACCGAAGCGCCGTACGTCTTCGTCAGCCGGGGCGGCAAGGGACTGACGCGCGAGATGCTCTGGGTGCTGGTCAAGAAGTACGTCAAACGCGCCGGCCTCACCGGCAAGGTAAGTCCGCATACGCTGCGGCACAGTTTCGCGACCCACGTCCTCGCCGGCGGGGCCGACCTGCGGACCGTACAGGAGATGCTAGGACATGCCAGCATCCAGACGACGCAGATCTATACCCATGTCGATCGCGAGCGTCTCAAGGCGATCCATCGCCAGTTCCATCCGCGCGGCGCGAAGGACGAGACAGGCGGTTAGTCGCCGCGCATGCGCCAGAGAAGCACTCTTCCCGATTCCATCGTCGTGACGGCAATGTCCAGCCCATCAGGCGAGACGGCCACATCGCGGATGCCGCGGGTAACACCGAAGAAGAAACTGTAGTTGAGCTTGTAGGTCCGGACGTGTTCCTGCGTGTCCAGCCTCCAGACCTGAACGGACCCCTGGGTCGTCCCTGCCAGCAGCAAGCGCTCGTCGGGCGAGAAGGCAGCACACGTCAGCAGGGAGGACCCAGGCGAGACGGTGAAGAAGTCCTTCCATTCCGCGGCGTTCCACACCGTTAACGGACCCACGCGCGATACTGAGTAGGCGTAAGAGAAGTCGCGATCGTTCGCGACATTGCTGCTCTGAGCGAAGGCGAACCGCCCACTTGGCGAAAAACCCAGACGGATGATTGCGGCACCACCTCTTCTCGTCTCATGCAGAAGGCGATAGATGTCTCCCGCGCGCTCCACGAGCCGAATCGTCCCATCGGCGAAGCCCAGAAGGATACGGGTGCCGTGGATGGCCGCAGCAGTGATCCTTCCCGGCGCGGTAAGCATGCCTTTCAGGCTTTCCCCACCCTCGGAGTACAGCAAGTTCAGGTTGACCTCGGTCCCATTGGAACTGGCAAACACCATACCGCCGGATCCAGCACCCGCAACGATGCGTAAGGTCGAATTCATTGGGTTCAGGTCGAACGAGGACAGCCTGGCGCTGGCACCCTGAAGTTCGACGAGGGAAGGACCTTTGCTTAACCCGTAGGATTGGTTGTCGAACGTGAGATAGCGAGGCTCCTCGTCCTGAAACCCTGCCGTCAGCAATCCATTGTTGACCCGGAACGTGTCGCGCAGCCTGCCGCTGGGAACGTCCCAGAGAAGGACGGCGTTTCGATGTTCGTTGAGCAGGCGCTTACCATCCGGCGAGAAGGCCATCGTGACTCCGGCACCGGCGATCGTGATGTTGGGGGGGCCTCCCTGGGAGTACGAGACCCCAGCAGTGCCATACCTCGTTGCATCGTTGAGAGGCTCGAAAGCCCGGCTCTTCCATCCCAGTTCGGGCTGGGCGAGAGTGACCATGACGGCGACGCCTCCGAACAGAGCCAGGGTCGCGCTCCGGGCCACCATCAGACAGCGTCGGGAAAGCCCTCTCCAGAGCAGCGTCCCGGCGAACACCCCCACGCTGATGCCGAGCAGGCCGGCGGGATCGGGATGGCCGAGGACCCAGCCGCCGCCGAGGGCGAACATGGACACCCCCGCGCCGGCGACGATTCCCAGGATGGGGTGTCCCAGCCGGCTGCCCGTCATCGCTCCGAGGACCGCTCCCCAGACGAGCAGGCTGGCCGTGATGCCGGCGGGATGGCTCACCCAGGCCCAGCCAATTCCTCCCGCAAGCCCGGCCACGCCATAGCTGACGGCTGCACCGCCGAGAAGCCACAGCAAGTTGAGGCCGAGGGGCTGAACCCGGCTCAGAAGGATGACGAACATTCCCGCCGTACCGCCGGCCCCAACGAGGATCGGGAACAGGGTGCCGTGAATGTCATGGCCCATCAAATCGAACCAGGCGGCCCCGCTGTTGATGCCCATGACCATGCCCACGACGCCACAGGCGATCAGCAGCAGCGGCAGCCGAAAGGCCAGTGACACCGGCGAAGTTGTCGTGGAAGAGGGAGTGGGCGCGGGCGCTCTCACGGGAGCAGCGACGGGGCGATCCGGCGGAGGCGTCGTGCGCGAGCCGGGGAAGTGGCTCGCCAGAGGCCTGAGGAGGGCGAGAAAGAGCCGATCGAGGGTGGCGTCGGCATTGCGGAATGGCTTGACTGCCTCGAAGAGGACGGCCGCGAAACCGCCGATGAGCATGCCGCCAAAGGCGAAGGCCGCCGACTGACTGGGCAAGCCCAAAACGACAATCAGGGCCGCAGCGCACATCGCCGCCGCCGTCTGGCCGAAGATTCGGCCCCAGGTATAGCCCACTCCCCAGGCCAGGGCCAGCAGGCAGCCCATGAGCAGCAGCATGATGCCGCTGCTGTAGTGTAATCCGTCGAAAAATGCATAAGGCGCCAGGAAACCGAGAAGCAGATAGACGAGGGGGAGGGAGAGGAAGAAGGCCACCAGTCCCAGCCCTGGGATAGCTGGCCCGCGCGGACGCTTCTGTTGCTGCCGGCCCACCGTCGCGGCGAATCCCACGACCAATGACATCACCACCGCCAGCATCAGAATGACAAACCCCACCGGGACCCACTGATGCTGGATGCCCGCGAAGAGGCCGGCGATTCCGCCCAGCACCCCGCCGACGATCAGATGGGGTCTCGGATCGGGCGGCGCGGGTAGCACCGGCGTCTCAGGGGCAGGCGCGGCTGCCGGCACTGCCTGGGCCACAGGGATCGGCGCAGCGCCGGTCAGGCGATCTGCCACCTCACGGCAGCTTGCCGGCCTCTCGTGCGGGTCCTCGGCCAGACACTGGCCCAGCAGGTCGGCAAGGTCCGCCGGCACGCTCCGCCAGTGACGCGCCAGCGGCATCGTCGTGCCGAAGAGCGCGAAGCAGGCCGTCTTGCCCAGCCCGTAAACGTCGGAGCGCGGCCCCACCTTGTCCCCAGGCCGCTTGCCGAGCTGCTCGGGAGCGGCATAGTCGATGGTGCCGGCGATGCTCGAGCCGATCAGCGTTTGCGTGTAGGACGAGGTGGCCCCGAGCGTCGTTTGCACCGCGTGCTGCCGCAGGGCCAGGCCGAAGTCGATCAGCTTGACGCCGGCGCTCGAAACGAGGATGTTCGCCGGCTTGACGTCGCGATGACAGATGCCTCTATCGTGCGCTTTCTGCAAAGCGCGGGCGACGCGAGCCACCAGCGCGACGGCCTCCTCTTGCGGCAGTGGGCCATTCCGGCCGATCTGCTCGGCCAGCGTCATGCTCTCGAAATAATCCATCACCAGATACGGCCGGGTGTCGTTGGCCCCCGCGTAGTCACAGTGACGCAGGCGAATGATGCTCTCGTCCTGCAATTCCTCCAGTGCTCGCGCCTCGGCGAATACCGCCGTCACCGAGCGTTCCAGTCCATCGGCGCGGATCGACTTGACGACCACTCGCCCTCCCGTGTGACGATCCTTGCACAGAAAGGCGACGCCGAAGCCGCCCGCGCCGAGGATGCGTTCCGGCTCGTACTTGCTCAGCGGAAAGAGCGCGAACCGCTCGGAATCGAGCGGCACCGCCTGCCGGAAGGCCGTCAGCGCGACGTCCCATTGCCGGCATTCGAGGGCCGCCTGATAGGCGTTGAAGAACGCCTCGGCCCGGCCGCGCTCCTCGGGAGCGATCCGCGTCAGTTCCTGGAAGTCCTGGCGGGCCTCGTCGAAGTTGCCGGCCACGACCTGCATCTTGCCGACGGCGTTGAGCAGCGCGGGCATCTGCCGGCGCTGCTCGGGAGGCAAGCCGCGATAGCGCGCGACCAGTTCCTTGACCAGCCGGCGTTCGTCGTCGTTGCGAATCGACAGACTATCGCCGCCACGCAGTTCGCGCCGCTCCAGTTGATGCTGGCCGAGAACCTGCATCACGTCCTGGGCCAGGTGGCGGATTTGCTCGCGCTGGCCGGCTATCTCCTGCCCCAGATCGAGGACAGCCCGATGCACCTCGCCGAGCAGATCGAGCATCTCGTCGAGGCGTTGTCCCTGAGTGTCGAGCGCAGCATTGAGTTGCTCGAAGCCATGCCGCTGACTGTCGGCCAGGGCCTCCCACTGAGCGAAGGACAGGCCGCGATGCAACTCCGCGTCCGTCTCGACGGCACGGCGAAAGAAGTAGCGGACGGCGACGGCGATCAACGGCAACTGCCCGTCGCCGGGCCGCACGGCGACGAAGCGCGCGAGATGAGTATGGCGTCCTTCGCGCAGCAGGTCGGCGACGTTGTCGAGAGCCTGCCATTCGCGTTCGACGAGTCCGGCGTGGTCGCTGATAGGAGCAAGCGCGCCGGCCTGCCGGGCGAGGTCGCCGGAGTCGATGCCGCCTCCCGAGAGCAGGCCGGACTTGCGGGCGGCCCGCAGTTCGCGCAGACAGTGATTGCGGAAATCGGCGTCGCGCGCGGGCAGGTCTTCGAGCGGAGCGTTGTCGAGGAAGGCGCGCAGTTGCTGGCGAAAGGCGCGATCGTCGGCGTCGTTGAGTTTGTTCCACAGCGATTCGCCAGCCAGCGAGATTTCGAGAGCGTGCCAGGCGCGCGTCGTGGCGGATTGCAGGGCTTGCGTGAGCAGCCGGCTGTTGTCGCTGAAGCGGCTGTTGAGGAAATCGACGGCGGCATCAACGCCGATGACGCCAAGGGCGCGCGAGGCGCCGATGGCCACCTGCCGCAGAGCGAGAACCGACAGCGACTGGACCATGCCCATGATGAATCTCCTCTCCGCTTGCGGCGCGGCGGGAGAAGAGCGCCACGCCGCAAGCGGCAAACCAGATGCGCAGTCTATCATGCGGCAGGTCAGCGCTCCACAAAGGACGCGAAATCTTCTGAGGGCCGTATTGAACGCTCACATTTCGCTGGCTACGGAACGACGGCGCGTGTAAAAAGAGGAGGGAATCGCCCTTCCATCCCTATCTCCGGCGTGGACAGCAGCCATGAGTGCATTTTGGCATTTCCTCATCCATGAGTGGTATTTCGCGATCCCGATGCTCACGATGTCGATAGCGGGCCTGGCCTTCGTCATCTGGCGGCTATTGCTGAACATGAACGCCGCCACCAGAATGGACGAGTTCCTGCCGCTGTTTCAGAAGAAGATGGAGACCGAGGGCGTCGATGGGGCGCTTCGCTTCTGCCGGACGCGGACCGACGTTATCCCGCGCCGTCTCTTTGTCGCCGGACTGCAATCGTCGAAGCAGGGAACCGCGGCGATGCGACGCGCCATGGCCAACGAGATCGAACTGGAGATCCTCCCCGATCTGAACTTCCTGCTGCCGATCATCCTGGCCATTGCCAAGATCGCGACCATGGTCGGCCTGCTCGGAACGGTCATCTCCATGATCGGTACGTTCCAGAAGATCGGCGCCGCGACAGGGGGCGAAGCGAAATCCTATAGCGCGGATATCGGTCTCGCTCTGTTCGCGACGGCTCTCGGTCTCGTCACCGCGATTCCGCTGGTCTTCAGCCACGTTCTCTTCAAGGCCTGGATGTCCAAGTTGGAGGTCAAGATGAAGAGCGCCGCCCACAAGTTGCTGCTGCTCGCGCAGGCACAGAAATCGACGGGAGCGCGTCCCGGCCCGCAAGCGGCTGCTCCGCAGACCGTGCAGCCCAAACCCATCTCTCCGCCTCGTTAATCCAGAAGGACGAAAGACAAAGCACGAAGTCGGTCCGTTTCTTTTCGTCCTTTGTCCTTCGTCCTTTGTCCTTTTTTTGGTGAGGTCATGGCTCAGAAACGACGCTTCCTCGACGTCTGGCTCGTCGAACCGAACACGGTCTATCGCGAGGTGCCGTTCGACGTCGTCACCAACTGGGTGGAACAGAGCCGGCTCATGCCCGACGACATGATCCGTCCCTCCGGCACCGCCCAGTGGTTCCGCGTCGGCGACTCGCCGGACTTCAAGCCCTATGTTCCCCAGGCCGACACCTACCAGATCGAGGACCAGACCGAAGCCCTCGAATCGGTCGATATGGACTTCTCCTTCCGCAAGCGCAGCGACGAGGACGACGACGATTGCGACATGATCCCGCTCATCGACGTGTCGCTGGTGCTGCTCGTCTTCTTCATGCTGACCTCGACCGTCGCGACCGCGGGCATCACGATCAATACCCCGAAGGCGGAGAATGGGCTCGTCGTCGGCAAGGATCAGATGTACTGGATCAATGTCAATCTTCCCAATGGCCGGGGCACGAACCCCGTCTATTCCGTCAGCGTCGGCGAGGCCGCTGAACTGCCCGATGACGACAACCTCGGCTCGATCTCTTCCGCCGTCGCTCGCCTCAAACTCAAACTCGATGAACTCTCGTCGGCCTCCAAGGTCACCATCCGGGCGCACGAGGACGTCGAATCCGGTGTGGTCCGCGATTTGACCGTGCAGTTGACCAAACTCGGAGTCGCGAAAGTGGAACAGAAGTTTATCGCCGTCAGCGAGAAGGGGACGAAATGAACGTCTGGAAGGTGCGGCACGAGGGCTCGCCCGTCGCCAGTTCCGACCTGACTTTCGAGCAGGTCATGCAAGCGTTGCTCGACGGCCGCTTTTCGCCGACGGACGAGGTCCAGGGGCCGAACGACGCCAACTGGCTCGCCATCGAGGAACATCCCGCGTTCGCCGAGACCTGCCTCGATATCGAGCCGCCGCCCATGCGGCACGAGGAGGACGAGTCGAAGCTGGACATGAACGCCCTGATCGACGTGTCGCTGGTACTGCTCATCTTCTTCATCCTGACCACGACGTATCTCAATTTGCAGAAAATCATCGAGGCCGCCGAGGCCGAGTCGGCCAAGCGCGATGGCGTCAAACTCGTCAAATTGGCCGACGTGGAATCGACGATGATCTCCGTCAAGGTGGCGTATGTCGATGATCGCTCGATCGTCTACATCCAGAAGAAGGAAGTGCCGCTGGACCAGGTTCTGACGGAATTGAAGAGCCTCGCGGGAGCGGCCAATAAGCGGACGATGCTGCTCGACCACGATCCCAAGGTGCCGCACGGCGTCATCGTTCGCATTCTGGACGACGCCAAGTCCGCCAAGATGGATAAAGTCCACCTTCTGGTGCCGTGATATGTCGCTTCTCCCCTTCCTCTTTCTCGCCGCCGTTCCCAACTATCCCGACCGGACGAAACTCCTCGTCTGGCGCGACGAACGCGAGCAAGAACACCCCATCACCAGGGCGGACGACTGGCCGCGCCGGCGGGCGCACATCCTCGCCAGTATGCAAGAGGTCATGGGGCCGCTGCCTGCCGCCGAGCGCAAGGTGCCGCTCGATATCAAGGTGGAAGAGGAGATCAAGAGCGAGAAATACATCCGCCGCAAGATCACCTTCGCCGTCGAGAAGGGCGATCGCGTGCCGGCGTATCTGTTCCTGCCGCGCGGCGTGAAGGGGAAAGTCCCCGCCGTCCTCTGTCTGCATCCCACGTCGCGCGAGTTCGGCAAGGGGATCGCGGCGGGACTGTCGGGCAAGCCGGACCGTCATTATGCGGTCCATCTCGCCGAGCGTGGCTACGTCGCGCTCGCCCCCGACTACGTCAACATGGGCGAATACAAGTTCGACGCCTACAAGAACGGCTACGTCAGCGCGACGATGAAGGGCATCTGGAACCACATGCGCGCAGTCGATCTGCTCTGTTCGCTGCCGGAAGTGAACGCGGAGAAGATCGGCGTCATCGGTCATTCGCTCGGCGGCCACAACTCGATGTTCGTGGCGGCGTTCGACGAGCGCATCAGGTGCATCGTCTCGAACTGTGGCTTCTGCAGCTTTCCGCGTTACATGAAGGGCAACCTGGCCGGCTGGAGCCATGACGGCTACATGCCGCGTATCCGCACCGTCTACGAGTTGAAGCCGGCGAAGTTGCCGTTCGACTTCACGGAGGTGACGGCGGCGCTGGCGCCGCGTCCGTTCCTGGCCATCGCTCCGACGCGCGATCACAACTTCGACGTGGACGGCGTCAAGGACTGCATTACGGCGGCACGGCCGGTGTATGAGCTGCTGGGAGCGGGCAAGGCGCTGGAGGCGATGTATCCGGACAGCGATCACAACTTCCCGGACGATTCGCGCAAGGCGGCCTACGAGTGGCTCGACCGATGGTTGAAACGCCCCTGAACGTCCCCCTCAGGGATTGCCAAGCGCCAGCCGAATCGTCTCTGCCGTCACGGGACGGATCACACCCTTCTCGGTGATGATGGCGGCGATGAAGCCGGCCGGAGTCACGTCGAAAGCGGGATTGTAGACCTTCACGCCGTCCGGGGCCGTTTGCCTGCCGAATCCGTGCGTCACCTCGCGCGGATCGCGCTGCTCGATCGGGATACCGGCTCCCGAGTCGAGCGCCAGATCGAACGTACTCGACGGGGCGGCCACATAGAAGGGAATGCCGTGCGCCTTCGCCAGCACCGCGACGCCATAGGTGCCGATTTTGTTCGCAGTGTCGCCGTTGGCCGCGATGCGGTCCGCGCCGACGATCACCGCCTGGATCTTGCCTTCCTTCATCACCTGGGCCGCCATGCTGTCGCAGATCAGCGTGACGTCCAGCCCGCCCTGCGTCAGTTCCCAGGCCGTCAGCCGAGAACCCTGCAAGAGCGGCCTGGTCTCGTCGGCATAGACCTGAATGCGCTTCCCCGAAGCATGAGCGGCATAGAGGACGGCCAGGGCGGTCCCATGATCCGCCGTCGCCAGCGCTCCCGCGTTGCAGTGCGTCAGGACGCCGCTCGATTCCGCAAGCAGCATGGCCCCATGCCGCCCAATCGCCAGACACATCTGCCGATCCTCGTTCTCAATGGCGAGAGCTTCGCGCAAGAGGGCAGCGTGAATCGCGGCGGGAGAGTGCTCGCGCGACAGTGTCCGTCCCAGCCTGCGCATCCGCTCGATGGCCCAGAAGAGATTGACCGCCGTGGGCCGGCTCGTTGCCAGATAGTCGCACACCGTATCGAGTCGAAGCAGGAAGGCGGGAAGGTCGCTGGCGTGATGTTGTAGGCCGACGACGACGCCCATCGCCGCCGCGACGCCGATGGCGGGAGCGCCGCGGACTTGCAGGGTGCGAATCGCCTCCCAGACGGCCTCGACGGATCGGCAGTCGCGGAATTCGAGGCGGAGAGGCAGGACGGTCTGATCGATGATTCGCGCGAAGCCGTCGGTCCCGCCAACCCATTCGATGGTGCGCGGACGATGTTCCGTATCGCTCATGGTTTGTACCTGATGTTTAAAACCGCCGGGTAATGGAAAGAGAGCGGGGAGACTGATGTCTCTCCGCTCTCTTTCTATCACCCGGCGGGTTCTTTCCGCTTGCGGCGTAGCGGTCAGCGCGGACGGATTCCGAGCAGCCCGCGAATCTCGACGTCGGGTTTGCTCAAATCGATGGAGATCGCTTCGGGGGACTCGGCAATCGCGATGTTGCCGGCCGTATCGCGGACCGTCAGACGAAGATAGACCTTCGGCGGAATGTTGCCCGGGACCTTCCACGAATAGGAGCCGGAGTTGGCCATCTCAGCCTGGCCGATGAACTCCCACGGACCCGAGGGCTTCTCCGCCCACTGGATCGTGATCGGATTCGGTCCCAGGTTGTCGTCGCTCGCCTTCCAGGTCATCAAGAGAGCGTTCTTCTGCGTCAGGTCTTCTTTCGGCCTGTTCAGTTCAGCTTCCGGCAGCTTGGTATCCAGCTTGACGCGCATCTGCGGCGGCGTGTTGGAACGCGGCCCATCCTTGCCGAGCTTGCTCAGGCCCGCTCCGCTCGTGGCGACCAGATAGAAGCCGTAAATCCCATCGTCGCCCAGATCGACCGCCAGGGCTCGCCGCATCACGCCCGGCGTCGTGTCGGCGCCCGTGGCCTGATGCTCGGCGTTCACCTTGTTCCACGTCAAACCATCGTCGCGTGTCAGATAGAGATCGACGCTGCCGACACCGGACGGGCCGACCTTCGACACCTCGTATTCCATCGTGACGCGGCGTGTGTTGATGACCTGCAAGTCGTTCCGCGCGGGGCTGGCAGGCGCGGGGGCCGGGGCAACAGCCGGCGTCGGCGCTGTGTACGGGAGCGGAAGCGTGGCCGAAGGCCCCGGAACCTCTCGGGCCGGCGGTGGCGGCGGCACGGTGGTCATCGGCGGACCCGTCGTCACCGGCGAAGGCGGCACCACCGGAGGAGGCGTGACGGCGATGCTATCCGGCTTGTGTTCCGGACCGACCGGAGGAGGAAACACGAGTTCCTCCGCTCCTCCCGGCAGGGGCGGTTTGCTGCTAGGTGCCGCCGTGGAGACGCGGCGGATGGGATCGGCCGCCGTGGCCCCTGGATAAACGTTGCCGGTGCTGTGTTCGGTGGGAGAACTCGTCGCGATCGGTGCCGCCGGAAGCGGATTCGGAGCACCGCGAATTTCTTCGCCCGGAAGGGCGGCCGGAGCGGCGGGAGGCGACGTGCCAGGACCCATGGTCGTCACGACTCCCGCCACGGCCGGCGCTTTTCCCTCATCCGCCCCCTGATTCCCCGCGAGGTCCTTGACCGATGCTCGCACCACAATCGCCTCGGAGGCGCGGATGCTCGCCCGTCCGGTCACTCCCGGAGACGCCTGAACCGGGACCCAACTCTGCGAACTCTCGGCTCGCCACTCGAGCACAAAACTGGACAGGTCGGGATGTTCCTCGTGGATTTCCCAGTTGACGCCGACGCTGTCCCCTTGCCGGTCCGTGTGCAGTTTCACCTCGGGCTTGAGGGTATCGACGAGGACCTTTTGGCCGACAGGTCCACGGCTGGGACTAGGCGGTTCGCGATGCCCGCCGCGATCGACGATGATGACGCTGAACCAGTATTCGCCGTCCACATCGGAGGTGTACGAGAAGGCGGTGGACTCCGGCGTGGCGGTGCCGCGCTGACTCCACGTCCTGCCCTGATCGGTGGACACATACAGTTCAAGGAGTTGAATCGCGCTCTTGCGAGCGGGATCAACCTTGATCGGGATGTCGAAGCGGTTGTTGGGAAGTGAGAAGACGTCTGCCGGGAGGGCCGGTGCCGTCTTCGCCAGGGCTGTCAGCAGCAGACAGGCGGCTGTCCATGCTCCCGTTCTCATTCTTCCTCTCCCTACGCTGAAGGCCGGTCCAGACCGGTAATAACGATAAACCCATCTATTCTCCAAGTATCGGCTGGAACGAGGAGCTTCTTGAAGATTTTTCCTCCGGCATTGAAAAAAGGTCAAGTCTCGGATGCCTCTCTCGATTTTGGCATCGAAGGGATTCTGCCTCTTGCCCCCTCGCCCCGAATCCTTGGAGAGGGGGTTCTTCTCTTGCCCCCTCGCCCCTATCCTGGGGCGAGGGGTTGGGGGTGAGGGGTGGAGCGCGAAAGGTAAACCCCCTCTCCCCCAGCCCCTCGCCTCCGCAAAGCCGGGGGCGAGGGGAGCAAGAGGGTCTTGCTCAGCCAGGGAGTTTGTAGGGTTTGCGGTATTCGTAACTCAGCAGCCTGTTCGCCGCCGCGTTGTTCGTGAATCGCTCTGCCTGCGCGTCCCATTCCAGGAAGGACTTCGTCTTCAGGGCGATGCCGGCCAGGAGAGCGGCCGACGTCACGCGGTGGCCGAACTCGACGCTGCATGCGGCCGGTTTGCGGCTCCGGACGCAATCCAGGAAGTTGCGAGCGTGGTCGGCGTCCTTGACGCTCCCTGTCACTTTACGCGCCTCGATCACCGGCTTGCCTCCGGTCCGGTAGCCACGCTCTGCTACTCGATCGAGCGGAGTGCGGGCCGGGAACTCGTTGGGGAGGATCACCTCGGGGACCACTTCATAGCCGTGGGTGCTGAAGTACAGCGTCCCCTTCGTGCCGCGAAACTCGATCTCGCAAGCGCGTGAAGCCCCTGGAGCGCTCGTGGCGTTGAACTGCGAAAACGTGACCAGGGTATCGCCGGGATAGTGCCACAGGACCTCCAGGGTGTCCGGCACGTCGCGGTTGTCGTAGTTCGCGAACTTGCCGCCCATCGCGACCACCGCTCGCGGCGCCTCGACTCCCAGCGCCCACTGGATCTGGGCGAGGTAATGCACGCCGAAGTTGGTCAACTGTCCCCCCGAGTAGTCGTTGAACCAGCGGAAGCGATAGAAGGCGCGGTTCTTGTTATAGGCCCTCTTCGGAGCCGGCCCGATCCAGGCGTCCCAGTCGAATCCCTTCGGCGGCTCCTCATCGCGCGGAGTGCCGATTCCCTTGGGCCACTCGTTCTGGATGTGGAAACAGCGGACCGCGGTCACCTTGCCGATGCCGCCGCCGCGGACGAAGTCGGCGGCCTCCTTGCAGTGGGCCGCCGACAGACGCTGAATCCCGACCTCGACCACGCGCTTATTGGCCTGGGCGGCCTCGGCCATCTTGCGGCCCTCGACGACGCACAGCGACAGCGGCTTCTCGACGTAGACGTCCTTGCCGACCTGACAGGCGTGGATGGTCATCAGGGCATGCCAGTGGTCCGGCGTGCAAATGACGACGGCGTCGAGGTCCGGGAGTTCCAATAGCTTGCGGTAATCGCGAAACTGCTGAGGACTCGTGCCAACCTTTTTCGCGGCGAAGTCGAGATACGGCTGGTAGATGTCGCACAGGGCGACGACGTCGGCGTCGCGATGCTGCAGGAAGGCGTCGAGGACTTGATCGCCGCGGTTGCCCAGGCCGATAAACCCCAGGCGGATGCGCTCATTCGCCCCCCAGACGCGGGAAGCGCTCAGAGCGGAGCCGAGTCCGGCCAGGGTGGCGGTCGTGGTGAAACTCCGTCGTGTCAGCTTGCTCATCGACCTGTCCTCCGATGGGTCCGCTCCGTCGAGTTGAAAACGCTCGAGTCCACTTTCTTCGTTGTACCTGTTTGCCCTTCCGGAGACATCCGCCGTCGCGCCTTGCCGATCCGCGCTGTTGCCGATTCCTGGTGGAGAGCTTGATACAATACCAACGACGTTGTCAACAACACACAAGGTGCATGGGTCCAGTTAGACCGAGGGAGGCAACATGGCAAAGGGCAATAACTCACAGAACAAGGACAAGAAGAAGGCCAAGGCTGCTCCGAAGAAGGACAGCAAGACGGCGGCGAAGAAGCCTGCGCCGCCGAAGAAGACGTGACGACCGGCATACGGACCAGGCGCGTGAACTGTTCCCTGAAATGACAACAACCTCCGACGGATCGGAGGTTGTTGTATTATGGAACCGAGGGGTCAGCAATAGACCTTCGCCGGCATGCGGTCCTCGAACTGGAGCCGGCGACCCAGAACCTGATTCTCGCCATCACGCCGCCACGCCCGTGAGCATTATCGCGATGGTCAGCCAGATTGTCCCGACGCCTCAGCGATGGTTTCGGTCGCAGCCTCGTCCGAAACCACCATTGCGCTCGCTCATCTGGCGGTGCAGACCAGCGAGTTGGCCGTCGCTACAATTTTTGTATGCCGACTTTTCTTGATGAATCTGGAGAAAGTCGATCCCGTCCAGTAATCGCGGTCAGCCGCAAACCGCGACCATCTCTGCCTCCCCAAGAGCCTCGCCATCAGCGCATCCAGAGCTTGCGGTCGAGACTGCGGTAGCCAATGCCTCGATCAAATGCGCCGTCTGGATACGCTCCGCCGCCTCGAGGTCCGCGATGGTGCGGGCCACTCGCAAGATATTGGCCCAGATCGTCCATCGCCGGCTTGAGCAGTCCCTTCACATTCTCCGCGAAAATCGTCACCCGGATCAGCGGAGCGGTGACGCCATTGATCCACCCTGCGGAGTCGGATGAGGGAATATGAAGGCGTGAAGTAATTCGATCTTGGCTGCGCAGCGCTCAGCCATTAGCATGGAGCATAATTCGTTCATTGCCTCGCCGCCACACCCCCGGTGGGAGTGGAAAAGTGATCGCGGTGCGCTCAAAGAGGCGGCCGTGAACTCCTGAGAGGAAAGGAGCGACGGAACACCCCGTTGTCAGAGAGCAAAGGCCGCCATCGCCATCCGTCGCGGTGGACTCAAGGGCGGCGGTTATCCAGAGTATGAGGTTCTGTCCTTGCGCTTTCGGTTCCCGACACCTTTCTCTGGCCTGCCAGCAGGTCGTGGCGGCTTCTCACCGGCCATTTCGGCAATGGCCCTGAGACCGGGCGTGCGGACTGTGTCTTCAAACGTGGGTGGTGTCTCTGCAGGTGTCACGCGAATCACTTCGGCGCCCCCTGATGCTTGCGGAATTCCGACCAGCGCACCCAAAACCGATCCACCTCACCAAGCGACGCTCTCAGGAGCCGATCGACCTCATCGATTTCCTCCCTGGACGGAGACGGACTCTTGAGCAGCGCCAGCGCCTTCGTGATAGCCTCTTCAGCCTCAAGGGACGTGGGTTCCTTCAAGTCGAACGCTTCGCTGGTGAGCCAATTCGAGACGTCGCCGCGGCGCACGAAGTCCCGATTCCTCAACTCAACTCGACCGGCCTGGTCATTACGGCTGAAATCGAGGTCGAACCAGGCATCCTGGTCAGGGTCGAAGATTGGCTCGGCGGAAGCCAGGACCAGCGGCGAGTGCGTCGCGGCAATGATCTGGGTTTTCGCACTTTGGTGCAAAACAGAAACCAGCTTGAGCAAGGAACCCAAAATCGAGCGTTGCCAGCGCGGATGCAGATGGCTTTCCAGTTCGTCAATCAGAAAAACCACTTGCAGTGTGACTTCCTCACCAAGCTGTTTAGCGGCGAGCCGGTGTTCATTCCAGGTCCACAGCAGCATGTAAGCCAGGGCGACGATTCGCCGCACGCCGGCGGCAGCATGGAGGATCGGGACTGCTTTCGAGTATCGGGTTTTCAGCGATGGGATGTCGCGCCCATAGTCAATGGCGATACGGGTAAGTGGTCCCGGCTCGAGGCGGTCCTGCGGATCGCGGGAAGGTGACAGGTCTGCTAAAACCGCTTCCATGTTCCTTGCGTCAACCCCGCCTTCGCGAATCCAGCTTGCCCAGTCGAGAAGAAGCCCGTTGCACACGGGGGTCTTTCTGCCTTTAATCTCAACCTCCAGCCCATCCCACACTTCTTTGGGTGAAAAGACATATCCGGGGAGTCGTTCCTGGATGTCGAGGTTTCCTTGCTTCTTCCAGTAGTTCCGTGCCGGGTCCCAGACGGAAAAACTCCCATCCGCGTGAGCATAAATGACGAGGCCTGGATTCCAGGGGCGACCGGATTTGCCCAGCCAGCTCTCGTCACGAGGCGCGTAAGTGCTGGTGTAATAGACATTCCTGGTCTTCGACGTGACCCCGAACTCAATGCTCGCCGGTTTCTCAACGTCGCTGGGCCGCGCAGTATAGCCGGACGTGAGCTTTGAATTGACGTCCTGGGGCCATCGTCGCGTCAACACCCACCAGACCACATCGAGGAGAAAGCTTTTTCCAAGCCCGTTATCTCCCGTAATGAGATTAAGCCTGGACGCCAAGTCCATCGTGATCTCGGGTGCAGGGCCAACGTTTTTGAGATGGAGATACTTGAGCATCGAACTTCGTCTTTCAAGTTATTTTCTGCGCCCACCAGGTCGTGAGGGGCTTCGCTCGCAAGAATGCCTCTCCCACGAGCGGACGGGGCCAGTCTCTTCATGAGACGGGTGAGAACATCGGTCCCTACTCCTTTCCGACTCCAAAACCCACCGGTTCCCGCCACCTTTACGGCCTTGAGGTCATTCTCCAGAAGTGGTGGAAAGTTCCGCCTGTTTCAGCACCAGTTGAGTTGCGTCCTCAGAGAGGTCGGGCGGGTAGCCGTACAACGCGAGCAATCGCCGGACCTTTCGGCGCAGGTCAGCACGGACGGACTCACGCTGCGTCCAGTCGAGTTTGGGCATCTTCTTGACCATCTCCGCCAGCTCGCGGGCCATGACCCGGAGCGTGTCGGACTTCATCACTTCACTGGCCGATCCGTTCTCCGACAGTGCGTCGTAGAAGGCGGTCTCTTGCGATGAAAGCCCCAACTCCTCGCCGTGCTTCTGCGCCTCGCGCACCCACTTCGCCAGGTCGAGCAGGCGGACGATCATTTCCGCAGTCGTGATGGCCTTGTTCGTGTAGCGTAACAGCGCGTCCTCAAGCGCCTCGCGAAACTTCTTGCTCTGGACAATGTTCGTCCGTTCGACAGAGCGAATCTGATCGTTGAGCAACTTCCGCAGCGTCTCCAGGGCAAGGTTCTTCTCCTCCAGCGCGGCCACGCGATCGAGGAACTCATCCGAAAGGATGTCGAGCCGCGCCTCGTCCAGGCCGGCCACGGCGAACAGGTCGATCACCTCGCCCGCCTTGACTGCCCCGCCAATGACTTGCCTCACGGCCGCGTCCACGTCGCGTGCGGAATGGGCCGAGCCGCTTGTCTCTCGATCATCCGCGAGCCGTTTGCGGATCATCGCCACAATCCGCTGGAACAGCGCCAGGTGCGGCGCGATGGCCTCGGTCTCCTGCCGGGGAACGGCGAGAGCGAATGCCATCGACAGTTCGCGGACCATCGTCCGGAAACGCTTCCAGCCGTCTTCCTGTGCGAACACGTGGTTGACGGCCCCAAGGTAGATCTTGAGCACCTGAAGCGGGGCGGCGTCCAGCGCCGCAGCATAGTCGAAACCGTGGAAGAAGGCTTGCAACTTCTCGAACGCGGCCTGCATCGCCGGGACGGCTTCGTCCTGCACCTTCTTGAAGGCGTCTCCGGTGCCGCCTGCCTGGGTATAGGTCGCCAGTGCATCGGCGAGCTGGTCTGCCAGCCCCAGCAGGTCCACCACCAGGCCGCCCGGCTTGTCGCCGTAGACGCGATTCACACGGGCAATCGCCTGCATCAGGTTGTGTCCGGCCAGCGGCTTGTCGAGATACATCGTGTGGGCCGGCGGGCAGTCGAACCCGGTTAGCCACATATCGACCACGATCACGAGCCGGAAATCGTCTTCGGGATCCTTGAACCGCTCGGCCAGCCGTTTCCGCTCGGCCTTGCTCCGGACGTGGCTGGCCAGCGGCTCGGGGTCGTCCGGCCCACCCGTCACGACAACCTTCATCGCTCCCTTGTCGTCGTCGGGGTCGTGCCATTCGGGCCGGATCGCGCGAATGGCCTCGTACAGGCGGGCGGCAATGTCGCGGCTCATGGTGACGATCATGGCCTTTCCTTCCATCGCTGCTCGCCGCTGCTCCCAGTGGTTGACGATGAAGCCGGCCATGCGTTCAATGCGTTCGGGAGTCCCGGCCACTTGCTCCAAAGACACGCGGACGTTCTCGGCGACCTCCTCGCCGAGTCCCGATGCCGACGCGGCGGCGTCAATCGCCTTCTCCGCCTCCTCCGCGCCGGCCTGGTCCATCGTGAGCTTGATGATCCGTGCTTCGTAGTAGATCGGCTTGGTCGCCCCATCCTCAACCGACTGCCGAATGTCGTAGATGTCGGCGTAGCGGCCGAACACCCGCAGCGTGCTCCGGTCGTCCCGGTCCAGGGGTGTTCCCGTGAAGCCTACAAAGGTGGCGTTCGGCAGCGCCTCACGCATCCACCGCGCTGCACCTTCGACGAACCCGTACTGGCTGCGGTGCGCCTCGTCCGCCATCACAATCACATTGGCCCGAGCGCTGATCCGGCCGTGCTCCTCGGTGAACTTGTAAATGGTGGTGAAGATGACTCCCCCGGAGGCGCGGGCGAGGTGGTCCTTGAGGTCCTCCCGGCTCTCGGCCTGGATCGGCGCCTGCCGCAAGAGCGCCCGACCGGCGGCGAACGTGCCGAAGAGCTGGTCGTCGAGGTCGTTGCGATCAGTGACGACGACGATGGTCGGGTTGGCCAGGACCGGCTCGCGGATGAGCGCCCCGGCGAGCATGAGCATGGTGAGGGACTTGCCCGAGCCTTGCGTGTGCCAGACCACGCCACCCTTGCCGGCATCGTCGGTCGTGTTCACGCCCGTCGGCGGCTTGAGAGCGGAGAGAACCAGCGCCCGGCTCTGTCGGACGGCGCGGAACTGGTGATAGCCGGCGATCTTCTTGGCGATGTTGCCACGTTCATCCTGCTCGAAGACCACGCACGAGCGGAGGTAGTCGAGCAGGGCCGCCGGCTGGAAGAGACCGCGGATCAGTGCTTCGAGGGTCGGCTCGCCGCCCTCGTCCGGGCGCCAGGGCATGAACCGCGAGCGGTCGCTGGTGATCGAGCCGACGCGAGTCAGCAGGCCGTCGGAGGCGACCAGGAGGACATTGGGAACAAACAGGTCCGGCGCAGTTTGCTTATAACGGTCGAGCTGGTCGATGGCGACGCCAAGGTCTGCTTCGGCGTTGGCGGGGTCCTTGAGTTCGATCACGGCCAGCGGCAGACCGTTGACATAAATGAGGAGATCGGGGCGGATGAGTTGTCGTTCGCGCCGCGGATCGGCAGTTGGCGGACAACGAGGTAGTCGTTGTTGGCCTGGTCGTCGAAGTCAATGAGCCGCGCTCGCCCGCCGCGAATTTCGCGGGTTTGAGGGTCCCTGTATTCGACTTCCACGCCGTCGGTCAGGAGTGTGTGGAACCAGCGATTGTTTTCGATAAGCGCAGCATGAGGGGGAGCGCTGAGCGAGCGGATGACCTGTTGCACCTCAGCGGCGGGTAGGAGAGGATTGAGCCGCTGGACGGCTGCGGCTATACGCCCTGGAAGCAGAACATGCCCGGCTTCGGTTCGCTCTCCCGTGTCGTCAATGTCAGTCCCGCGCCGGCACTCGTAGTGAGTGGCAACAAGCTGTGCGGCAGTGGTTTCTTCTACCAGGGATTCGGTCAGGTGCGCGCTCATTCGTCCTTTGTCGTCACGTCGCGGGCTTGCTGAAGGACAAAGCCTCGTCCCTCCTTGACCAGGGTACCAACGACCCGAAGCGTTCGGCCCAGGTCGTGCGCTTGAACGGCCACATGGTACATTGGCTCGCCAAGCTCGACAGTCACACGGCGCGGGCCTTCCTCTCCGTACCGCGCCACGGTTACTTTTCCGGTCGGCGCACCCTCGCCGCGTTCCAGCTTCACGACTGCGCCCTCCAGCTCAAAATCGGGAACGGGCGCTCGCTCGCGCATGAGGCGGCCGGCTTCTCGGATTACCGGAATCCGGTCCGCGGTGAACTGCACCCGCCGGACCACGTCCCGGTCGGGCGGCCGCGCCGGCGACCAGGAGAAGAGGAAGTCGAGGTTGCGGAAGCGGTCCTCTTCCCCCCAGAGTCCGGCGACAGCATCGCACAAATTGGCACTCACGCCCTTCGGAATGGCTGAATCAAACGCCGCAAATTCCCCGGAGAGCGCGGCGGCCTCCGCGGCCCGTTCGAGCGACAGCAACGACGAGGCCAGCGTCTGCGTCATGCGCCGCTCAAACGGGATCTCCGTTTCAAAAAGAGCCCCGGCGGCAACGTGCAATTCAGGGGTGATGCGCGTAATGACCGTGACAACGTAGCTGCCGCGCTCGGTCTGGCCGATCCGCACCTTGCGGACTTCCTCGACCGCGCGGGCCGGCTTGCGCGTGTGCCAGACCGCGCGCGCTTCGGTCGCGGCGCACGCCGCCGCCAGCAACAGATCGCGGGTCTTCTGGGCGATTCTGGCGTGGGCCTCGATCGGCAGCGTCCCCTCCTGAGG
>JBBRIK010000001.1:0-28632 GCA_038221045.1 Gemmatales bacterium | reverse complement strand
AGCGCACCGGCCACGATCAGAGCTTGACCAGCCACTGTACTCGCCGTCTGATAGTACGATTGATTCCCCTCCCGATGCGCCGTATCCGCATCGATCGCCAAATAGAGCGATGGCTGACCGTTCGGCGGGACATACCTCGTTCCCGCCAGTCCACCCCCGGCGGTGAATAAAGGCTGTGCTGCGCGGAAGTTCGCGAAGTATTGAAGATGAATGGAGCGGAAGCCCACGGTGGCCAAGGGGACGGCCTGGGGACGAAGTCCCGCAATCGCTGCGCCCAGATGCGGTGCGCTAAGCATAACTCGGACTCTTGCCCCACTGCGACTGGAGGGTTGCGAGCACCAAGGTCGCCTGTCCCTCGCGCACGGCGTCCAGAGCCGTCGTCTTGAACCCTGTCCCAGGAGTTACGAGCCACAAACGAGCGGCGGCCTGCGAGCCAAGGTGTTCCGCCAGAAGATGCTGCGCTCGGGTAAATGCCCGCTTCTCTTCGGCACTCAGGAGTTTTCCCGCTTCCTGGATGACGGACTCATCGGGAACGCCAGGGATCGCCCGGAGGGCGGTCTCGTCCAGGGGGGGTGGGCTTACGACGACGTTGGCTTTCTTCGGTGGCTTCTTGCCCATCGTCACTTTCGTGGGCGGAGGCTTCGTCTTTGAACTCAGTTTTGTCTTCCCCATCGTTCCCCTCCCTCTGACTTATTTTACCTCAATATCACCGTCCTCGAATAGGTAACTCTCTCAAAGTGGCACCCCCACACTGCACGGACTCCCCTTTCTCCAGCAGGGCATCTGTCAACTTGAAATGAAAGAACCCGCCAAAGGGCGGGTTCTGTTGATGCGGAAGCGACTTCACTTCCCGATGACTTGCTGGATCATCTGCACGACTTCTTCTTCGATGCCCTTGTCGTAATCGCCCTTCTTCAGCGACTTCTCAAGGCGATCCTTGACGGCATCGGCGGCCACGCCCACCAGCGGCTTGCCTGCCTGGGCGTCGAGTCCGAGAGCGACCTGGACGGCAGGGGGATCCATGCAGATGAACAGATAGACGCCACGCTCCGCTCCGACGTCCTTGCCGCGTTTGCGAGCGACGCCCGACAGATAGGCGGCCTTCTGGTCCTCACTTTTGGCGGCGGTGTAGGTCGCCATCGCATTGGCGGGCAGAGTGCGGACCGCCTCGGCGACGACGGAGACGTGATGGCGGCGCGAAAGATCGCGGATGCGAGCGTTGAGCCGCTCCCGGACCTTCACGTCGAGGATCTTGCCTTCGTCGCGGATGCCGATCCAGTCGGGAACGCGGACGGCCAGCAACGCTTCGCGGGCGAGCGTCTGGACTTCCTTGCAGGCCTTATCCGCGACATACTCGAGGTCCTTGGCGGCGGGCCGAGCCTCGGGACCGAGTTGCCTGAAGACTTCCGTCAGAACAGTCTGCTGGACGGGGCAATTCGAGTTGCGGAGCGTCTCGCCCAACTGAGGGACGGCCGGGGCGGCGTAGGAACCCATTCGTCCCAAAGCGTCGGCACTACGACGCTGGAGTTTGCGATCTTCTTGCTGATTGACGCCGGCGACGAGATAAGGCAGCGAGTTGGAGAGAATCCAGTTCCGCTTGTCGCTGTCATTCTCCTTCCCCTCGGGGGCCGCCATGAACTTGATTCCAGAGATGCTGCCGCGGGAGCCGTCGTTCTTCTGGCCGTTCTCGTCAGCCGGCGGCATGGTTTCCAGGACCTGCTCCGTCAAGTTGACGACCGCCTCATTGAGCTTCCGGGCGCGATCGAGGGGAGCGGCCACGCGAACCGCCGACCGGGGCGTCCTGGGAGGAGCCAGAAACAGTACGTCAGCGGCCTCTCCGAAATGCTTCTTCTCGACCAGGTCATTCGCCCGCGCCACGACGTCTTCCGGTTGCGAGACGGGGGTGGGCTGCTTGAGAGACGTCTGCAACCTTGACTTGTGGTCGCCTTCCATGGAGTTGAAGGCCAGGGACGATCCCGCATTGTTCGGGCTGGAGGGCTGCTGGTCGAGGACGATGCCGAGACCGAGCATCAGACAGGCCGCCGCCGCAAGAGCGAACAGGCGCTGCGAACGCTGGAAGCGATTCTTGCGAACCGGCTGCGAGGCGGTGAAAGAGAGAATCCGAGGCCGGGCCGGCTCCACTTCGATGGGAGCGGTTGGTGAACAATCGGACAGGACATCGCTGACGATTTCGGTAAGGGCGCGAAGTTCGGGATGATCTTGCAGAGAGGCTTCGACCTGGGTGCGTTCCTCGTCGTTGACTTCGCCGGCCAGGTAACGACCAATCAGGGCGCTATCGAGTTCGCCCCACGTTTGCTTCTGCTCATCGCGATAAGCTCGCAATTCAGCAGCGACAACGTCCCATGAAGGGGTGCTAGTCGAATCCTGCGACATGACGAGTCCCGTGAGAAAACATCCCCCAAACTCTTTCCCCACTGACTAGAGACGACCGGCGACGATCTCTCTGCAACGGAACTAACACAAATTTTCCACATTTCTTATCGCGGCACGCGCTCCGCTCCGAGGACTCCGCGTCGCGGCTAACCAACCTTCGCATCTTCCACGCGCACTTAACAGTCCGCGAGATGCATCCGGGCATCGTGTTCAGGACAGGGAGCCGGCGGCGTCAGGAACAGACGGATAAGCTGGGCCAGCGCCTCGGGATGGGTAAAGTTCGGAACGTGGCCACACTCCTCCAGAACGGCGCGGCCCGCCGACGGCAAGCGCTCCAGCAACTCTTCCGTGTCCGGCAGGCTGACAATCGGATCGCCGTCGCCAATCACCAGCAGCACCGGTTGACGCACCTCGCTCAGATCATTGAACAGGTCAATTCTGTCCAGCATCCGCGCCCGCCGGCCGACCGTGTGAATGGGGACGGTGCCGGACAAGGCGAGGAAGTGTTCCCAGACCTCCGGCGGACGATGAGCGAAGGGTGCGTGATGCAGGCAGGTCAAGAAACGCCGGCGCAAGGGCAGCGAAGCCATCGTGCCGGGCAGACGACACAGCAGCCAGGCGCAGATGCGCTCGATCCGGGTGAGCGGCTTGTACGCGACAGGAGCTTGCAGAATGGCGCGCGGCAGCCGTTGCGGCCGCGCCTTGAGAGCAGCCAGGGCCACGGTCGAGCCGAACGAAGCCGCGTAGATGTAACTCTGGTTTGCCCCGACGTGATCGAGAACCCTCCAGAGGTCCTCGACGAGATCGGGATGGGTGTAGCGCGACAGACGAGCGCCATCGCGGCCGTTTGGCAGATCGTAGGCGATGCAGCGGAACCAGCGCGACAGGTGCGCGATCGGCAGCAGGAACGCGCCGCTGGTGTCGGCCAGGCCCTGAAGGAAGACCAGCGGCGGCCCTGCACCCCAGACGTAGTAACGGCAACGATAGCGGCCCGTGTCGCAGACGCCCCGCACCGCCTCGCGCTGATAGCGTTCCTGGGCCTCGCTCAGCGAGATGGGCGACAGCGGCGCGGCACAGGGAGCGGTGCAGGTTTCGCGACAGGCGGGATCGCAGGAGGCTGGTTCGTTCATCGCTCCCATTGTAGTCGGGGACCAGAATGCGGCGGAGGGTCACTCCTGCCCGCGAATCGATGCCTTGAGGGTGTGCTTCAGCCGATCCTCGACCTTCTTGTGGACCTTGTCGATCTCCTTGTCGCTCAGCGTTCCCTCGTTCGACTGATAGGTCAGCGCGTAGGCGAGACTCTTCTTGCCGGCCGCGATGCTGTCGCCCCGGTAGAGGTCGAACAGACGCGCCTCGCTCAAGAGCGCTCCGCCGGCGCCGCGAATCTCCTTCAACACCTGCTCCGCCGTCACCGTCTCATCGACGATGACTGCGACGTCTCGCAGCGCGGGCGGATACGGAGAAATCGACGCATACGCATACCGCGCCGGCACGGCCTTCAGGATCGCTTCGAGGTCGAACTCGCCAGCGAGGAGGGGCCGGCCTCCGAGCTTGTAGGCTTCCGCCGTGCGCGGATGCAACTGGCCGAAGGAGCCAACCACCTGTCCGCCGACAAGCAGGTCCGCTGCCAGGGCCGGATGCAGGTACGGCACGGCCGAACGCTGATAGCTCACGTCTGCCAGATGCAGGTCGGCGGCCAATCCCTCGACGACGCCCTTGAGGTCGAAGAAGTCGAGCGGCTGGCGCTCGGTTCCCGCCGGCACGCCCCAGAACTCCGGCTGACGCCAGCCCGTCAGCGCCAGCGCCAGCCGTAAGGGTTCGTCCGGCAACTTGTCGCTGGTGCACGGCAGATAGACCCGGCCAATCTCGAACAGGCGCACGTCGCCGGCATGTTTCAAGTTCGTCCCCGTCACCTCCAGCACACTCGCAAGGAGGCTGTGCCGCATGACGACGCGCTCGCTGCTGATGGGGTTGACCAGGCGGACGTACTCGCGCTCCGGCAATCCCATCGGCTTCTCGCGGGCTGGCTCCGTCAGCGCATAGGTGACGACTTCTTGCAGGCCGGCGTTGACCAGCAGATCGCGGATGCGCTCCTCGTGTTCGAGGGCGGCATTGCCCACCGGCTCGGGCAGCGCCTCGCGGATGAGCGTGGCCGGCAGGCGATCGTAGCCATGAATGCGGGCCAGTTCTTCGATGAGGTCCGCCTCCCCTTCCTGGATGTCGAGGCGATGCGGCGGGGCGGTCACGCGCAGCGTCCCCTCCCCCGCGTCCGCAACCTTGAATTCGAGGGCCGACAGCACCCGTGTCGCTTCCTCTTTCGAGACGTCCATGCCGAGCTTGCGGCGAACCTCGCTCAGCTTCAGGTCGATGACTTGCGGAGTCAGCGGCGCGGGGTAAACGTCGATGACGCCCTTGCAGACGCTCGCGCCGCCGTACTGGCGCATGAGATCGCAGGCGCGTTCGGCGGCCGGCTTGACCATCTCGGGATGGACGCCGCGCGAGAAACGCGCGCTCGCCTCGCTCGGCAGATCCATCGCCCGATAGGTTCGCCGAATGCTGACGAAATGGAAGCTGGCCGACTCGAGCAGCACCTGCTTCGTTGATTCCGTCACCTCGGTTTCGAGTCCGCCCATGACGCCGGCCAGCGCGATCGCTCCCTTCTCGTCGGCGATGACGAGGTTCTCCGCCGCCAGCGTTCGCTCGGCCTTATCGAGGGTGGTCAGTTTCTCGCCGGCACGCGCGGGCCGGACGATGATCGCCGGCGTCTTGCCGCCGGCGCGTTCCCTGAGTTTGTCGAAATCGAAGGCGTGCAGCGGCTGGCCCCATTCGAGCATGACGTAATTGGTCACATCGACGAGGTTGTTGATGGGCCTCATGCCGGCAAGGGTCAGACGGCGCTTCATCCAGTACGGCGACGGACCGACCTTCACGCTCTTCAGCAGCATCGCGGCATAGCGCGCCGACAGGGCCGGGTCCTCGATGACGACCTTGACCTGTCCCTCGATGGCCTCGTTCGAGACGCCGCTGAGCGCCGGGGGATATCTCAGCGTCTGTCCCGTCAGGGCGGCCACTTCGCGGGCGATGCCGATCATCGACAGACAGCGGGCCATGTTGGGCAGCACGTCGATTTCGAGGACGAAATCGCCCATGTAGTCGGCGAACGGCGTCCCCACCGGGGCATCCTCGTCGAGGAGGATGATGCCCTCGTGATCGTCGGCGATGCCCAACTCGAACTGCGACATGACCATCGCGTCGGAGAGGATGCCGCGTACCGTCGCCGGTTTGAGGGCCTTGAGTTCCTTCTTCTTGTCCTTGCTATGGCCATCGAAGTAGGTCGTGCCGGCGAGGCCGACGACGACCTTCTGGCCCTTGTCGCCGACGTTAAGGTTCGGAGCGCCGGTCAGGAGCTGCTTGGTCTTGCCGCCCCCGAACGAGACGAGCGGCAACTTGAGCTTGTCGGCGTCAGGATGCTTGACGACCTCAAGAACCTCGGCGATGACGACCTTGTCGCGCTCCCAGACCGGGCCGGCGTCCTCGGGCTTGACGCGCACTCCTTCGGGGACGGGCAGACCGACGGGCCGAATGCCGGCGACCTCGAGTCCGGCGAGCGTCAGCCGGACGGCCAACTGCTCGACGGGAAGGGTGACGTCAACGTAATCGCGAAGCCAGCTCAGAGGGATTTTCATGATGTTTAGCTCTCAGCTTTCAGTTGTCAGCTTTCAGTCCTCGACCCTCATTTGCCCGATTGGGTGGAAACGCTGAAAACGGCTTTGCGATAGCTCTTCTTCGTTGTAGGTGAGGTTGTGCCTGCCCTACAAGGGGCGGCGAACCTGGGAACGAATCATCGCTCGTGCCGATCAAGGCTTTCAGGGGCCGATCAAACCGGCCTCAACAAGGAATTCCGTCAGCCGTTTGAAGGCGGTGGCGGGGTCCGCGTAGGCAGGGGGAGGAGTGCCCCGAACGTGTCCGTGGGCCACTTCGTTCGGTAATCGCGCCGGCAAGGGCCTTGTCCACCACTCGCCGTGTCACGCGCAGGCAGTCGCGCGTAAAGCAATACGCCTGCCACACAGGCTCGAGCGGATTGGTCATCCCAGACAATCCCGAATGAGGCTGACCATCAGGTCCGCATTCAGAGGACGAAAGGTGACAAGAGGGCTGCGATCGACCCAGTTCCAGCCGCCGTCGTGAGTGTCGTAGATGAGGACATGATCCTGTTCCGGTCCGACAACGTCAACACGCCCCTCGGCGCCGACGACTCGTGCGCCGATGGGGCGCAACTCCGCATGGCCCTTGTCGCTGTCGGCGTGGAGAACACTGGCCGGGTACTGGCCAAACAACTCTTCCTTGACCAGGTACGGGCGCTCGGAAAGAAGCAAGTCGGGGGCTTTCTGTTCGCACCAGAGACGGACCTGATCGAACAAGGAACGCAGAAGGGATTTCCATTCCTGAATGCGCTTCAGGTTGCTGCTCAGCGTCCCGACTTTCTGCTTGAGCCGGACCGGAAATTTCATCTCTTCGGGACGAATCAGGGCCTCACTCCGGTCCCCGGCCTTGTCGCTCAACCGCAGTTGAAGCCAGGGTGCCCCCCGGTCGTCAGAGACGAGGTCCCAGTCGGCGGCTACATCCGTAGCGAGTTCGCCGCGCAAAAGATCGTCGGTGCCCGTGACGAGATCCGCGTAGCCGACGTCCCCTTGCAACCGATCGCTCAGGGTCATGGTCCCCCTCCTCGAAGAACCTCAGAATTGCCTCAGGAAGCGCAGGTCATTGCCCCAGAAGTGGCGAATGTCGTCGATGGCATGCATCACCATCGTCATTCGCTGCGGGCCAAGACCGAAGGCGAAGCCACTATACGTCGCGGGATCGTAGCCGCCGTTGCGCAGCACTACTGGATGCACCATGCCCGCGCCGAGAATCTCCAGCCAGCCGGTACCCTTGGTCAGACGCTCGCTCTCCGCATCGACGACCGGCCAACTCACGTCCACCTCGATGGATGGCTCGGTGAAGGGGAAGTAGCTCGAACGGATGCGAATCTGGCGATCCTGACCGAACAGCCGGCGCGCGAACGCCAGCAGCGTACCCTTGAGATCCGCCATCGTGATATCGTGGCCGACCGCGAGTCCCTCGACCTGATGGAACATCATCTCGCTGCGCGTCGTCACCTGCTCGTAGCGATAGACCATGCCGGGCAGGATGACGCGGATCGGCTTCGGACACTGCTCGCGCATGACGTGGATCTGTCCCGGCGAGGTGTGCGTCCGCAGCAGGACGCCGGGGACCGTCGTGTGGAAGGTGTCCCACATGTCGCGCGCCGGGTGGTGCGGCGGCATGTTGAGCAACTCGAAGTTCGTGAGATCGTCCTCGACCTCCCGGCTTCGATAGACCTGAAAGCCGAGATCGGCGAAGATGGCGCAGATCCTGCGCATAACCTGCGTGGCGACATGTAGCCGGCCGCGCGGGACCTGGCGTCCCGGCAGCGACACGTCAAGTGGATCGGCCTTGAGGCTCGCTTCGAGCGCGCGATCCTTTTCACGGGCCAGGGCCTGTTCGTACGCCTGTTCGAGAGCGGTCTTGATGCGATTGGCTTCTTGGCCGTAGGTCTTGCGTTGATCCTGCGGAACGCCGCCGATGCCCTTGAGGGCCAGCAGCACTTCGCCCTGCTTGCCGAAATAGCGTGTGTGCCAGGCGCGGAGCGACGCCTCGTCGGTGCAGGCGTTCAACTCCTGGATCGCTGTTTGTTCGAGAGATGCGAGATCGGACATGGGATTGTGTCGGGATTCGGGGATCGGGGATCGGGGATCGGGGATCGGGGCATCGGGCATCGGGCATCGGGAAGAAAAGAACCTGATCGGTTCTTCCCGATGCCCCATGCCCGATCCCCGATCCCCGACCTCTCAAGCAGACACTGTCTGCCGGGTGGGCAAACTCGCTCGCGCCAGTTCGACGATCTTGGTAAACGTCTCGGGATCGTGAATGGCGATCTCGGAGAGCATCTTGCGGTTGACGGCGACGAGTCCGCGTTCGAGTCCGGCGATCAACTCGCTGTAGCGCATGCCTCGGCTGCGGCAGGCGGCGTTAATGCGAATGATCCACAGGCGGCGGAAATCGCGTTTGCGCGCCCGCCGATCGCGGTAGGCGTAAACCTGCGCCCGCATCAGGGTGACGACAGATTGACGATAGAGATGGTGTCGGCCAGCGCGAAAGCCCTTCGTCAGCTTCCGCATGCGTGCGCGATTCCGCAGCACGGTCTTGCCGCTTCGTGCGCGAGTCATGGGTGGTGATACTCCCTGTCAGCGCCGCTTGCGGCTTGGCGGGCTCAATCCGCTAAGCCGCAAGCGGCAAAATGGTCACGCTCCGCCCATGGCGGCGACGTACTTCTTGGCCAGTTTGCCGCCATCGACGATCGCTTCGCGCAGGTGGCGCTTCCGCTTGCCGGTCTTGTGACTGTTCAAGTGGCGCTTGCCGGCCTGTTGGCGCTTCAGTTTGCCGGTGGCGGTGATCTTGAATCGTTTCCGAGATCCCTTGTGCGTCTTCATCTTGGGCATGATTCGCCCCACTTTCTTTCAACGCCCTTGTCGCTCTCACAAAAGAAATGACCCCCCCGGATCTGCCAGGGGGTCCTGGTCGGAAGCCCTATTGTAGAAAGACACCGGCGGCGCGGAAAGAGGAGGAATCCATCGACCATCAGGCGCCACCCTTGGGCGCGAGCATGGCGGTCATCCGCTTACCCTCCATCGTCGGCGAGCGTTCGACCTTGGCCATCTCGGCGAGTTTCTCGAGGATCATGACGATGATCCGCCGGCCCTCGTCGATATGCTGCAGTTCGCAGCCACGGAACAGGACGTTGACCAGCACCTTGTCCTTGTGTTCCAGGAAGCGCTTCGCCTGGTTGATCTTCGTCTCGACGTCGTGGTCGCCGGTCTTGGGGCGGACACGAATCTCCTTGACCTTGGTCTGATGCACCTTGACCTTGGTCGTCTTGCGCGACTGAGAATACTTGAATTTGCCGTAATCGAGGATCTTGCAGACCGGGGGACGTTCCTGCGGCGCAACCTCGACGAGATCGAGATTGGCCTCACGGGCCAGGTTGAGAGCGTGCGACGTCGGCACGACGCCGAGTTGCTCACCGTTGGCACCAATCAGTCGAACGGGACTGATACGGATCTGATCGTTCATCCGTTGTTGCGGATTGCGCTCTGGGGGAATAGCCCAGTCTCCTTCAGTTAATTCGGCACAACCTCCTGACGGGCCAGCTCGCTGGCGCGCTCGTCCGAGGGTTGCACTCTCGGGTGGTGAATGATGCTGCCTGCCGTTGTGATTGGACACGGAAGCGAGTGATGAAGTTCACTCTCCTATCCATCTCACACTCTAACATGTCATTCGGGCGTGGGGAAGAGACTCTTGCGCGCCGGCGCGAAAATCCCTCCAACCGTCAGGACTCTCCCCATCTTGCCGCTTGCGGCGTAGCGCTCTGGTGTAGACGATCGCTCGCGCTCTACAATGGACATTGGCGTTTGTATTGCTCACCGGGGGATATTCGCAATGAAGATGTGGATGTGCTGGGGTGTTCTCGTTGTCACCGCGTTGACGGCTCGGGCTGCCGAAAAAGACGTTGAAACCAAAGGCAAGGAATCCGAGGCACGCATCAAGCACGACCTGGGCTTTCTCGCTTCTGACGAGTGCGAAGGACGCGGGCCGACGACCAAGGGCATCGACAAGGCAGCGGACTTCATTGCCGGCGAGTTCAAGAAGGCCGGCCTCAAGCCCGCCACCAAGAGCGGCAGTTACTTCCAGCAATTCAGCATCCCCGGCTCGCGGCTGACAGCGCCCGCAACGCTCAGCTTCGCCGGGTCCAAGAGCCAGACGCTTGAGCCGAAGCCCGCCGCCGAGTTCCACGCTCTCGGTCTAGCTTCTAACGGCGCTGTCAAAGACGCTGGCGTCGTTTTCGCCGGCTTCGGCGTCGATAGCAAGACCTACAACGAGTGGAAAGACCTCGAAGTGGCCGGCAAGGTCGTGATCGTCCTGCGCGATGCGCCGAAGTTCATTGAGGATCGCCGGGCGCGCCAGCAGCACGCCTCCCTCATCGAGAAGATGACCCAGGCCGAGAAGCGCGACGCCCTCGCCATCCTGTTCGTCAACGACGCCGAGACCGCGAAGGACGGCGACGATCTGCTCGACTTCAACTTCCACGCCACGGCGCGCGTCGGCGTCAAGCTGCCGGCCTATCACGTCAAGCGCGCCCTCGTCGATAAGATGCTGGCCGCCGCCGACATGAAGGACCTGGCCACCCTCGAAGCCGCCATCCACAAGGACAAGGAGCCGCTGAGTGCTGCCCTCAAGGGCTGGACGGCGAGTTGTGAGGTTCGCGTCAAGCGCGACGGCATCGAGCTGAAGAACGTCATCGGCGTTCTGGAAGGCAAGGGACCGTTGGCGAACGAGACCGTTATCATCGGCGCCCACTACGACCATCTCGGCTACGGCGGTTCGAGCAGTCTGGCGAACCTGAAGAAGATGGCGATTCACTATGGGGCGGACGACAACGCTTCCGGCTCCAGTGGCGTGATAGAACTGGCGCGTCGCTTTGGCGCGATGCCGGAACGTCAGGGCCGGCGGCTGGTGTTCATGACCTTCAGCGGCGAGGAGTTGGGTTTGCTCGGCTCGGCTCAGTACTGCAAGAACCCGCTTTTCCCGCTGTCGGACACCGTCGCGATGATCAACCTCGACATGGTCGGCCGGCTGGTGAAGGACCGCATTCAGGTGCATGGCACCGGGACGGCCAAGAACTTCGACAAGCTGATCGAGGACATCAACAAGAGGTACGACTTCACGCTTCAGAAGAAGCCGAACGGCTTCGGGCCGAGCGATCACAGTTCCTTCTACGCCGTGAAGATCCCGGTCTACTTCTTCTTCACCGGCGATCACGCGCAGTACCATCGGCCGAGCGATAAGCCGGACCTGATTAACTATGCCGGCCTGAAGAAGGTTGTCGATCTGGTCGAGGAGCTGGCGAACAGCCTGGCGACGGCAGCGGAACGTCCCGAGTACATCAAGCTTGCTGGCGGAGGGGGCGGTGGTCCTCGGCCAGCGGTGCGTCTGGGCATCCGTCCCGGTTACTCGGAGGACGCCGAGGGCGTGGTCGTCGAGGGCGTCAGCGACGGCGATCCCGCCGAGAAGGCGGGCATGAAGGAAGGCGATCGCATCGTCGAGATGGGCGGCAAGCAGATCAAGAACCTCGAAGGCTATATGCTCTTCATGCGCGAGCAGAAGAAGGGCGACACCATCGAGGTCAAGGTGATGCGCAAGGAGAAGGAACTGAAGTTGAAGGTGAAGCTCGATTGATGTCTTGCCGCTTGCGGCTTTTCAGTCGTTTTTCCAACCGTTCCCTTGCGGTCGCGGCTCGCCTGCAAGAAGAGGCCACGAGCTGCGGAATTGTGGCGCTGAAGGAAGCATATTCTCTGACCTCAAGCATCCGCATCATGAGCGTTTCCCTCAAATACGTCGCCGAACTGGAGCATGTGCGAGAGGTTTCGCTCCTTGGCACTGCAGATCTCGTCTTCTGGAAGGACCGATTGCAGAAGGAGAAAATGGTTCCCGCCGAGAGCGACGGCAAGGCTCAACTCCTGGTGATCGCTGCCGACGCGAAATTCCGAGGCATCCGCTTCAAGGAACTGAGCTTCTCCGTCCTTGTCTCTCAGCACGGAGACGGCATTCGACAAGCCGGCGCCTACCTGGCTCGTGCGTATAACTCGTGCCGATTCTTTGCCTTTTGCGAGCGGGTATTCTTCTCGACGCCCTACCACTACGGAGACGTTCAACTCTCGGCTTCGTCCCTGTCTTCGATCCGCCTCGGAAGAGATGAGAAGGTCATTTTCCGGGCCGAGATGCAGGCCGACCCTTCCCTGCCCAGGAGAGAGCCCTCGCGCAGTGGCGAAGATGGCTGGGAAGGCCCCGTCTTCCTACCCGAGAAAAGACGCGGGGAGAATCGCGAGGGCCATGCTTTCTTTGCCAAAGTCAGAGGATATACCCGAACGTATCCCTTCCTGCCGTCCAGGGACGTGGTGACGATCGAACCGACACCCGAGTGCGAGATCTTTCAGGCGCTCATCGATTCCCACTTTGCCGGGAAGGAGTGGGCTGTCCGGGAGGATGCCACGCACGCGAAATCGAAAACCTACAAGAGGTCCGACGTGGTTGCGGCGTTGGTCCGTGGGTAAGGCACGCGGGGAAATTCCTTCCCTTCCAGTGGCGCTGAGCGGCCGTCTGTTTTTCCTGCTCGTCGAGCAGACCCGCATTAATGGCCGAGCAGCCCGAAAACGGCTCGCCGAGCCATCAGGGAGGACTTCGCCGCGAAGACGTTCGGATTCCTTCGCCCACTCCTCGGCCGACTTTGCCGGCTGAAGTTTCGGGATGCGGCCCCGCGCATACTCACTGACGTCGAGCCGGGCCTGGCGCGGATTTGGGAAGAGAAGGCGGTTCATGGAGGTTCCCCGAAATGGAAACGAACAGCCCGCGGCGCAAACAGGGAATGACCCTTGCTTGCGCCGCGGGCTGCACGGGATGCGCAGGTTCGAGGAGCGGTCAGGCGTGCGCCGGGGCCGGCTCTTTCCAGAAGGGGCTGAGGCACTTGATCTTGTAGAGGATCTTCTCGCGCTCGCGGCCGTCCTTGGTCGTGGCGGCCTTGGTCAGTTTCGCCTTGAGCTTCTTCATCTTCTTCTTGCGATGATAGCGGCGCTTCAACTCGGTACGACGTTCGACCATCAGTTCAACTCCCCATGTACTCCTTCGCGGCGCCGGGGCGGCGCGGCAAGTGCCGAATCAGTATAGGGACTGACGTGGAAGAGTGCCAGACCCGCAAGAGCGCGAAACGACAAGCAGCGCGGGGGGATGCCCGTCGTTTCGCGATCACTCCCCATTCGGTTGCGGACACTGGGCGCGGTAGCGCAGCCAGTGATCGACGAGGACCAGCGCCAGCATTGCCTCGCCCATGGGCACGAAGCGCGGCAAGAGACAGGGATCGTGCCGGCCGCGCGTGGCGATTTCGGTCGCCTCACCGGCTCGCGTCACCGTTCGCTGCGAACGCGGCAAACTGCTCGTCGGCTTGATCGCGACGCGGCAGACGATCGGCTCACCGCTGGAGATGCCGCCGAGCATGCCGCCGTGCCGATTCGTCTCGGTGCCAATGCGACGCCCCCTCACCCCTTTCCCCTCTCCCCCAGACAGGGGAGAGGGGGAAGGGGTGAGGGGAACGAAGACATCGTTGTTCTGACTGCCACGGAGGCGCGCGACGCCAAAGCCTGCGCCGTACTCGAATCCCATCACGGCCGGCAGCGACAGCAGCGCTTTCGCGAGGTCCGCCTTGAGCTTGTCGAAGACGGGTTCGCCCCAGCCGGCCGGCACACCGGCCGCCACCAGCTCGCAGATGCCGCCGATCGAGTCCTGATCCTTCCTCACTTCCTCAATCAATGCGATCATCCGCTCGGCAATCGCGGGATCCGGACAGCGCACCGGCGTCGCCTCGACCTGTTCGAGCGTCACGGCTGCCGGATCGTCAACGGGACAGCAGACGTCGCCGACCTGCGTGACGTAGCCGAGGACGCGCACTCCTTGCGTCGCCAGCAACTTCTTGGCGATGGCCCCCGCCGCGACGCGACAGACAGTCTCGCGCGCCGAGGAGCGTCCGCCGCCACGATGGTCGCGAAAACCGTATTTCGCGTCAAAGGTGAAGTCGGCGTGGCCGGGACGATACTTGTCCTTGATGTCGCCGTAATCGCCGCTGTGCTGATCGGCGTTGCGAAAGAGAATGCCGATCGAGGTGCCGTCCGTGCGGCCCTCGAAGACGCCGGACCAGATCTCCGGCTCGTCGTCCTCTTTGCGCTGGGTGACGATCTTCGACTGACCGGGCCGGCGGCGGCGCAGGTCCGGCAGCAAGTCCTCGACGGACAGCGGCAGACCGGGCGGACAGCCATCAATGATGACGACGTAGCCGGGACCGTGACTGACGCCGGCCGTCGTGACGCGGAACAGTTTGCCGAAGGTGTTGCCGGGCATGATTGGCTCGCAGTCTGCCGCTTGCGGCGTAGCGGGTGCTTCAGAACCAGCCGCTACGCCGCAAGCGGCAAGACAAACCTCACGTCAGCGCCGCGCGCGGGCCGGCCTGAATGTCCTCGACGACAAGGTCCACCGACTGGCGGCCCTGCCACTCGTTGATCTTGGGCGTGAATGCCAGACAGCACGCGCCGCCGGCCGACATCAACTCCTCCATGCGCTCGCTCATGCCGAACGCGATGGCCTTTAGCACGATGCTGCCCTGACGCACGCGAAAGCTCAGATGCCGTTCGCCCTGGCCGACCTTGCGCGGCTCGCCCTCGACACGCAGGTCGCCCGCCATGAAGATCGGCGCGTCATTGTCGCAGCCGTAGGGCTCCAGCCGATCGAGGTCCTTGACCAGCTTCACCGTCAGCGCGGAGAGCGGCACCTCGGCGTCGAGGACGATCTCCGGCGGCGGCGGGCCACCGGGAAAATGACGCGCGGCATAGGCACAGAAACGCTCGCGCAGTTCGTCGATGCGATGGGCGTGAACCCTCAGACCGACCGCCTGATGATGGCCTCCATGACTCAGCAGCAGATCGCCACACGCCTCCAGGGCGGAGTGCAGGGCGAATCCGGGAATCGATCGCCCCGAGCCCTGGCCGATGATGGGACCGCCGTCGTCGCCCGGAGAACGCAGGGCGATCATCAGCGTCGGCCGGGCGTACAGATCGACCAGCCGGCTCGCCACGATGCCGACGACGCCAGGATGAAACTGTCCACTCGCAAGCACCAGCGCCGCCTCCAGCGGCAGCCGATCGACCTGCTCCCGCGCGGTGCGGAGCATGGTGCGTTCCAGCGTCTGGCGCTGAACGTTGTGATCCTCCAGGACGCGGGCCAGGTCGCCGGCTCTCTGCGGATTGGTCGTCGTCAGCAGATCGACGACAAGGAGGGCACAGCCGAGCCGGCCCGCCGCGTTCATCCGCGGCGCTAACTTGTAGGCGACGTCCGAGGCGCGCAGGGCCTGCCCTGACGGCACGCCTGCCACCTCCATCAGCACTTTCAGCCCCAGCGGCGGTTGCTGGCGCAGACGCGCCAGGCCGTGCTTGACCAGGATGCGATTCTCGTCCCACAAGGGTACGACGTCGGCGACGACGCCGAGGGCCGCGAGGGCGACGGCGTCGAGCAGCAGCTCGCGAAAACGCGGTGTCACCTTGTCGCTGCCACAGACTTTCTGCGCGAAACACCACGCCAGTTTGAAGGCGACGGCGGCGCCGGAGAGCTTGCCGAAGGGATAGTTCGTCCCCGGCAGACGCGGATGGACCAGCACGGCCGCCGCCGGCAGACGATCCTTCATCTCGTGATGATCGGTGACGATCAGTTGCAGCCCAAGTTGGAGGGCCAGGTCCGCCTCGTCGAGGCTGGCGATGCCGCAATCGACCGTGACGACGACGCTCGCCCCGCCAGCGGCAATCTGAGTCAGGGCCTCGCGATTGAGTCCGTAGCCTTCTTCGAGTCGATGGGGAACATACACATCGACGGTAGCGCCGGCCGCCTGGAGGATCAGCTTGAGCAAAGCAGTGCCGGTGACGCCATCGACGTCATAGTCGCCATAGACGCAGATCTTGCGGTTGTCGCGAATGGCCTTCAGCAGCATCTCCGCCGCCTCGACGACGCCGGGCAGCGACTCGGGCGGATGAAGGCCGGCGAGCGGGGCGTCGAGGAATCGGCGGACATCCTCGGGACGGGAGACGCCGCGATTGAGCAGCAACTGGGCGACGACGGGGGCCAGGCTCATCGAATGGGCCAGGTGCTGGACCGCGGCGAAATCGTGCGGCAGCAGGCGCCAGGTCTTGACGACGGCGGACAACGGCTGTCTCCCTCGTGCCGGAAGAGCAAGGACTCCTGGTAGCGCGAGACATTATACCCGATCCGGGCGCGCCAGGAGAGTCCAGGGTATCGAGTTGAGCGAAGGCAGGGGCGGGGAGGCCGGAGGGAATCGCACGTTTCGCGCAATCCTGTTCAAGTGCGGGGGCGTGGTAACCGATGTAAAGAGCAGAAGCCCGGCACACGAGGAAGTCCAGGCAGGACGAAGCGCCGGGATAAACACAACACGCCATGGAACCAGGCCCAGGACGAGCGACGCACCTCGCGACAGCTCCGCATCCGCGACCGGGCCCTCGCCTCGACTGGAGGAATTCGCATGAATGCTGCTCTACTGTTGTTCGCCGCGTGTGCCACCGGCACCACCCCCTGCGGTTCTTCGCCCTGCGGCGATTGCAACTGCGCTCCCGCTTCTTGCTCTTCTTGCTCTTCCTGTGGAGAGAAGGAAGGCTTTCTGGCGCGTCTGCGCGGGAAATTGAAGCGAAGCAGTTGCAACGAGTGTCAGACGGAGTGTTCGCACCCCGCTCCTTGCGCCGAACGTCCGACCTGCAAGCACCACGTCAAGGAATGTGTTTCTCCCTGTCCGGCCAGTTGCCCGGTCAAGTGCTCGGAATGCCCGACCGTAACCTGTGGCTCCTGCAAGTCATCCTGCGGCTGCGAGTCGGGATACGCCTCGGGAACCTGCGGCGGCAGCAAGCCGTGCGGGCTGTTCAGCCGCGTGTCGTCCCGCTTCTCGAGCCGCAAGTGCGGCGGATGCAGCAGCTGCGGCAGCTGCGGCGGCTGTGGCGAGACGATCATCGGCAATCCGGCCGAGACGATCCAGACGGCGCCGGTCAACCCGAAGATGCCGAAGTCGGATGAGTCGAAGAAGCTGCCGGAAGGTCCGGCCCCCATCGGCAACAAGAAGGTCGAGCGGATGGAGATGATGCCGAGCGACCTGATCGTTCAGCCGGCCGTCCCCGCGACCTACAGCGCCCCGCGCCCGCTCAATCTCAGCAAGAGCCCGTATTGATCCTCGCGGTTCCCGCTCCGCGATCCGCATTGCCCTCCTGTTCGCACCGCTTCCCCCGGCGGTGCGGACTTTATCATTTCTGGGACAGCTTCGCCTTCAGCAGATCGCGATGCACACGCGCCACGTCGTTCATGTACGGATGCACCTTCGGCTTGCTCGCGGACTCGGTGAGATGCTTCAGGGCCAGCTTCGGTTCGCTGTTGACCTCCGCGTAGAGACCGAGATAGAGGTGCGCATAGAAGAGGCGATAGTTCTTCTGCTTCTCGTCGGGATCGCCTTCCTCACACGCCTTGAGGACGTCGTCGGGCTTGGCCTTCCCCTGGAACAGGTCGTAGACGATCATCATCGGCACGCGCCGATCGCGGCCGATCTTGAGGATTGACTTGCGCGCCTTCTCGACGCCGTCCTTGCGGGCGACGCAGAGGAAGTGCCAGACGGCATTCTCGACGTCGTTGGTATCGACTTTCTCGTAGCCCTCGAACTGTTTGCGGGCCTCGTCGAACTTGCCGGCGTAGTAGAGCGAGATGCCGCGCCGCCAGTGTCCCTCGAACTCCTTGGGACGCAGTTTGAGATAGGCGTCGAAGTCAGCAACGGACTCGGGAATGCGACCGGCCTTGAAGTTGGCGCTGCCTCGGCGGTCGAGGGCGTCGGCGTTTTTCGGATCGAGTTCGAGGACGCGACTGTAATCCGCGACGGCTTCCTTGTGCTTGTCGAGCAAGTCGTGCGCGCTGGCCCGGAGCAGGCGCAGTTCGGAATCCTTCGGATTCAGGGCAATCGCTCGATCGACGAGCGCGACGGCCTTTTGGCCGTCGCTGAGAGCGAGGGCCTGGCGAGCCTCCTTGGTGAGAGAGGCGAGGTCCTCGCCATCGGCGTCGAGCGCGAATGAAACGAACACCAGTAGGGTGGAGCAGATCAGGTTCATGAGAGGGATCTCGGAGAGGTTGAGCCGCTTGCGGCTTTGCACACGCTGAGGAGTGCAAAGCCGCAAGCGGCAAGAACGGTCGCTACTTGCTCTCCGGCAGCGTCACATAGTCGATGAAGCCAATCATCATCTCCTGCCAGGTCTGATCGCCCCAGAAGACCATCTTGCCTGGGTCGGGATTGTTCTTGTTCTTCGTCGAGTTGTCGAAGATCGCCGTGCAGTCGATACGCGTTCCGGCCGGCAGACGCATCGGCTTGTCCAGGCGGTAGACCGTCTGCCAGTTGAAGTCGTACTCCGGCACCCGCAGCAGCACCTCTTTCTTGCCGTCGGGGAAGGTGGCCGTGTACTCGAAACTTTTGCCGCGAAGATGCATGTGCGGCAGCAGACTCACCAGCAGCGAATCCTTCGGCAGCACCGTCCGCGACGTGACCTTGTGGCTCTCGGCGTTGGCCGGTATCGCCAGGATCTGCTGGGCGATGCCGCGCGTCCGGGCCTCGTTCTCCGGCGGCTTCTTGCTGAAGATCAGGCCGACCGAGGAACGATCCTTCTCCTTCGTCGCCACCGGCGTGTAATGCATCTGGAAGACGAGTTCGGCTCCCTTGGGGACCTTCTTCGCCGTCCCCTCGGAGAAGATCGAGGGCATGTCGCCCGGCGCGTAGGGGACGAGGAAGCCGTTGCCGATGCCGTCGGCCGGGTTGCCTCGTCCGCCGGGGCCGCGAACGTAGACGATGATGTGATGGACGACCTTGGCGTTGCCGGGACGGGCCTCGGCCGCCTGCACCCACATGTCCTCCTTGAAGTTCGTCGGCACCCGGAAATACTGGTACTTGACGCTGTTCTTCTCCGATCTCGGCGGCACAACGTACTCGTCGGCCATCAGAAAGACGGCGTCCGGCTTGCCGATGCGCCAGCCCTCGACGAACTTCTGAGGCTCTGGAGCGTCCCTGTCGTCGCCGCGCGGCATGCCCTTGTCGATCCAGGCCAGCAGGTTATCGCGGTCCTCTTTCGAGAGGGTGCGATCGTTGGCGAACTTGCCGTGCTTCGGGTCGGCGTGCCAGGGCGGCATGCGTTTGGTATCGACGACCTCCCGGATCGTCGCCGCCCAATCGACGGCGTCCTCGTAGCTGATGAGCGACATCGGGCCGATCTGGTCGGGACGATGGCACTCCTGACAGTTCTTCTGCAAGATGCGCGAGACGTGCTTCGTGAAGGTGACGGCCCCGTCCTTCTTCGTCTGGACGGCGCGAGTAATGAAGCAGCCTTCGACCTCAGTGACGGCGACGCTGACAGGCTTGCCGGCCAGCACTTCGTCGAGGGCGGCGGCCAGGTCGAGACGCGACGGCTTGTCGCGGCGATGCTTGTAGCCGAAGCGATCGTCGATGCGTCCGCGATAGACGACCTTGCCGCCGGCGACGACGAGGGCTTCCGGCGTGCGTTCGGCCTTGAGCTTGTCGGCGACGAGGTTGCCGGCGTCCTTGAGGACGGGGAAGGGAAGGTCGTGCTTCTTGGCGTGTTCGGCGACGCGCTCGGGGCTATCGTGGCGATTGCTGTTGACGCCGAGGAACTGAACGCCCTTGTCGGCGTACTTCTGGTGCATCTCGGCCAGGATGGGGAGGAAGGCGTTGTTGATCGGGCATTGCGTCCCGAGGAAGACGACGACGACGGCCTTGCGGTCCTTGTAGTCGGAGAAGGCGACTGTCTTGCCGGCGGCGTCCTTGAGGGAGAATTCCTCGACGGTAAGACCGGCTCGCGCCGGTTCCGCGGCCGAGAGGGAGCCAACGAGCAGTCCGCACAGCAATAGCGATCGGGAGTACATCAGCAACCTCATCGAGGAAGACTCAGTATGGTGAAGGAGAATCCTTCACCATACTGCCAGAAACCCCGGCAGGTTTCAAAGGTGATGTTTCGGGCACCGATTGACGAAACTATGTAGACGCCCTCCGAAAGGGGGCGTCGCAGGGGAAAATCGAACGCCGGAGAGCAAGGAAACGCGGGAGGGCAATGAGATGGGTCCTCGGCCTATCGTTGTCGGGATGAGCCTGTGTGACTACGTCATCGTCGAAGAGCGCACGAAGAAACTGTCTCTGATCGGGACCTTCACCGGGCTGGGAGTCCCCCATTTCCCCGCTCTCGTTGCGCCGTTTTCGGTCTTCGCCGTGCTGACAGACGGCCTGGGGGGTGCTACGATGGAGTTACTGGTGACGCATATGGACACGAACGAGGAAACCTATTCGCATCAGGCGTCGTTGACGTTTCCGGACAAGGTGACTGAGGTGTCGTATCATCTCCGATTGCGCCAGTTCGTCTTTCCAGCGGCTGGGACCTATCAATTCACTCTGCTGCTCGACGGCGAGTGGATGGCGCAACGCCGCCTTCGCGTTTATCACCGGGAGATCGAAGGATGAGTGACCATCGATCCTCTGCTTCTGATCAGCCTTCCGGCCTTCCGCTGGTTGAGATGGAGACAGAGAACTTAAAGAGCCTCTATGTGTATCTCGATTCGCCGGGGGATACAACCATCCGGCCGAGTCGAGGCCCCATAGGACGGCAACTGCGACCGGAGGAGCCGCCTCCTTCTGCCCCTTCAAACGACAAGGAAATCTAAAACTGAGCCAGGCACTCGCTCGGCAAGCGCGTGCCTCGTTCGCCTCGACGTCACGCGGCCTCGTGGTTCGGCCGGTCCGCTTCTCTCTGAAACGCCCAGGCGCGCAGGATGCGCACCAGTTGGTTCGCCTCATCCACCTCGAACAGCACCGCCAGGGGCGACTGGAACGCGATGCGCACGTTCCCTTCCCGGGCCTCCCCCTTCTCCTGCGGATCGTGCTTGAGCTGCTGATCCAGTTGACGCGAGGCCAGCAGGATCGCCTCGCGCAGAGGATCGTTGGCTTCCTCCCACTGTTGCCGCAAGGGAAGCATGGCCGTCTGACTGCGGAAAATGCTGAACATGGGAAGTCCTGTCGTGTTCAAGCGACTGCGCGGACCGGCCCTCCGGCTCGTCCATGAGTCCGGATCAGAGAAGGCCCGAAGGTCCCCGTCGAAAAGACCGTTCCGTGTCCTGGGGTGGGAGACGATGGGGGGAGATCGAGGAACGAACGGTTGCTCGGAGCGTCGGGGCGAATGAATCCACTGCGAGTGTAGTCCCTGTCGTCTTCACAAGCAATGCCAGCCGCGCCGTGTGCGGACACCGATCGCGGAACCCTTCTTGCCGCTTGCGGCTTAGCGGGCTGCCTGCTAAGCCGCAAGCGGCAAGAAAGGATTCCGCTGCGCCTCGTGCATCAGGGCCATTTGCGAGCTAGAGTTCCCTCACGGGGCATTGCCGCCGGCAGAACAGTACCCCTTACGGGCCTAGCATGAGTACCCAAACGCCTGAGGTCACCGATCAGCTCTGGCTGCGTGTTCCTTCCCCCTCCAGGGTCGGACGGCGCTTGCCGAGGCCCTCCCAACTCTTGTTGCTTCGTGGTTTCCGCGATGGACTTATCGTCGCGGGCGGGATCCTTCTCATCGCCCTGATCGCCCTGCTGGATTGCGGAACCAGGCCGAACTTTTCCTTCAGCATCTTCTATCTGCTCCCCGTCATGGTTTGCGCCTGGTGGGGCGGCTTCTCTCACGGCACACTCGTCGCCCTGGCCGGATCGGTCGCGTGGTGCGTGGCGGACGGCCTGGAGAATCACCTACCCCCCTCCTCCCAGGTTTGGAATGGCGTCGTCCGCTTCAGCACATTGGTCCTTATTTCCAGCCTGGTCTCTCGGCTCTACTCCGGCATCCTTCGAGAACGGCTGCTCGCGCGCACCGACTCGCTGACCGGGGCGGCGAATGGACGGACCTTTTACGAGACGGCGGCGGTGGAGACGGAACGGGCCCTGCGTGGGTCCCGGCCTCTGACGCTGGCCTACCTCGACCTGGACAACTTCAAGCAGCTTAACGACCGGATGGGCCACGCCGCGGGGGACGCGGCCCTGATACACATTGTCCATGTGATCCGCCTCAACCTGCGCGGCTCGGACCTTCTTGCTCGTCTCGGCGGGGATGAGTTTGCCCTGCTGCTGCCCGAGACGGACTCCGGGCAAGCGGTCGCCCTGCTGGATCGGCTGCACCAGACGCTCTCGCAGGAGACGGCCCAGAAGGGTTGGCCCGTGACGTTCAGCGTGGGGGCCATCACTTTCCACCGCCCCCTCCTCGATCTGGACCTCATGATCCAGCGCGTGGACGCCCTGATGTACCGGGTCAAAAAGACGGGCAAAGGGCGGGTGGAGTACGCCATCATCCAGGATGACGACGAACTTGCGCTGGACGACCTTCGCTGGATCGACCGTCGCGTGACGGCCCGGGTGCTTTGCAACCGCGCCGCACGGGTGCGGCTCAAGGGTGAGGAGCAGGGCGCGGAGGCGTTTGCCACTCTCCGCGACATCTCGGCTGGTGGAGCAGGAGTGTATCTGGAAACACGGTTCTCCCAGGGGACCGTGCTGATTATCGAACCCCTGTCCGCCGGCTCGCGAGCCTTGCTCGCTCGGGTGGTGCGCGCGACGGCGGAAGGCGGAGGCTGGATGCACGGATGTGAGTTCTCTCCCCGGCTGAGCGAAGAAGAATTCCGCTGCTGGATCGACGAGTAGCCGGTATCTCCTCCGCGTCACCCTCCTTGTGCTGCTCAGCCCCTCCTTCACGCAATCTTCATCCATTCCTCACGCTTCCATCGCGGCCTCCATCTAGAGTGTTCTGCGTCACCCACTCTCTTTCCAGAGATGGGCAACGCAAACGCCAAGGTGGAGACAATTCATGAAGCGTCTATCGGGAATCGCTCTGCTGGGACTGTTCGGCGTCCTGGCGGCAGGATGCAGCGGCAAAAGCGGCAAGGAACAGCGGCTCAACGGAGGCGGGTCCACCTTCGTCTACCCGATGATGAGCAAGTGGGCCAGCGAATACGACAAGGCGAAAGGGACCAAGGTCAACTATCAGTCGATCGGCTCCGGCGGCGGTATTCAGCAAATGACCGCCAAGACCTTCGACTTCGGCTGCACGGATGGGCCGATGAACGAGGAGCAGTTGAAGAAAGCGGCCGACACTTCCGGAGAAGTCGTTCACATCCCGCTCGCGATGGGAGCGGTCGTGGCCGCCTATAACCTGGAGGAGGTCAAGGAACCTCTCACCTTCACGGGGACGGTCCTCGCCGACATCTACCTCGGCAAGATCAAGAAGTGGAACGATTCGGCCCTGAAAGAACTCAACCCCCAGGCGGCGTTGCCGGACAAGGAGATCGGCGTCGTGCATCGTTCCGACGGCAGCGGCACCACCTACATTTTCGTGGATTATCTGTCGAAGGTCAGCCCGGAGTGGAAGAAGCAGGTCGGCGTCGGCACCTCGGTCAACTGGCCCTGCGGCGTCGGCCAAAAGGGCAGCGAGGGCGTGTCTGGACAGGTCAAGCGTTCTCCCGGCAGCATCGGCTACGTCGAGTTGACCTACGCCTTGCAGAACGGCATCGCCTTCGGGAAGGTCAAGAACAAGGAGGGGGCGGCGATCAAGGCGAACCTGGAATCGGTGACGGCAGCTGCCAAGGGCGCGCTGGCGGAGATCCCCGACGACTTGCGTTACTCAATAACCGACGCCCCCGGCAAGGAGGCGTATCCGATCAGCGGCACCGTCTGGGCGGTCGTCTACGTCAACCAACCGGCGGATAAGGGACAGGCCGTGGTCGATTTCCTGCGCTGGGTGACGCATGAGGGACAACAGTACACGGCGGACCTGGACTACGCCCGGTTGCCTCAGGGCCTCATCGATCGGCTGGAGAAGAAGCTCGATCAGGTCAAGGTGGCCAAGTAGTTCGATGTGCGAGGTCGGCGAGCCGGGAGCGTAAGCGACCGGAGTGAAACGAAGACTCCGGTCGCTTACGCACCCGGCTCGCCGGTCGGACGGTGACGCCCATGTTTACGAGGACCAGCCGTGGAGACGCTCTCGGGTAACTCGCCGCCGTCTCGAAAAGCCGGAGCGACTGAATTCCGCTTTCCGTCTCCACGGCGCGGCGCTTTCCCCTTCAAACGCTTCACGGACATCGCGTTTCGCGCCGTGTGTCAGGCGGCCGCGATGCTGGTCCTCGTCCTCGCCGCTCTCCTCCTTGTCGTCCTCGTCTGGCAATCGTGGCTGGCCATCCAGACGCTCGGGCTGCGCTTCTTCGCCACCACCACCTGGGACCCGGAGCCGAGCCATCGCCAGTTCGGAGCGGCGGCGTTCGTCTTTGGCACCCTCGCCACCTCGGTCATCGCCATGCTCATCGCCGTGCCGCTCGGCGTCGGCACCGCCGCGTTCCTGTCGGAGATCGCTCCCGGCTGGCTCCGGCGGACGGGGTCCTTCCTCGTCGAAATGCTGGCGGCCGTCCCCAGCGTCGTCTATGGCTTCTGGGGACTCGTCGTGCTGGCGCCGGCCCTTCAGCCGGTGATTACCGCGCTGGGCGGACCCAATCACGGCGGCGTCGGCATCCTGCCGGCCGGCCTCATCCTGTCGATCATGATCGTGCCCTATGTCGCCGCCGTCTCCTACGACGTCTGTCGAGCCGTCCCCCACTCGCAACGGGAGGCCGCGCTGGCGCTGGGGGCCACGCGCTGGCAGACGATTCGCTCGGTCGTACTTCCTTACGCCCGGCCGGGCATCATCGGCGGCTGCTTCCTTGCCCTGGGGCGGGCGCTCGGCGAAACGATGGCCGTCACCATGCTCATCGGCAATCGCGCGGACATCAGCCTGTATCCGTTCTCCCTGGGCAATTCCATCGCCAGCGTCATCGCCAACGAGTTCACCGAGGCGACCTATGACCTGTACCTGTCGGCCCTGGTGGAGTTGGGACTGCTGCTTCTGCTCGTCAGCGTGGTCGTCAACTCTCTGGCGCGTCTGCTGATCCGCCGCGTCAGCCAGGGCGGTCCGCGCAAACCCTTCCTCGCCTTTCTCCGCGGCAAGAGCGCATTCTCGCCTCCTCCGAACATCGATCCATCGTCCACGCTCGTTCCGTTCTCGTATCAGGCTTCCCCTCGGATGGCGCGGTGGATCAATCGCGTCATGACGGGCGTTCTCGGCCTGTGCCTGGCCATCACGGTGGGGCCGTTGTTCCTCATTCTCGGCCATCTGATCTATCAAGGGATCGGCTCGTTGAACTGGGAGTTCTTCGTCAATCTCCCCGCGCCGGTCGGCGAAAAGGGGGGCGGCATGGCCAACGCCCTCTATGGCAGTTTCGTACTGGTCGGCTTGGCCACGCTCTTCGCCGTCCCCGTCGGCATCCTCGCCGCGATCTACCTGGTCGAGTACCGGAGCGAACGTTTCGGGCCGGTCGTGCGCTTCGTCGGCGAGTTGCTCAGCGGCGTTCCCTCCATCGTCATCGGCATCTTCGCTTACCATCTGGTCGTGAAGCCGATGGGCCATTTTTCAGGCTGGGCCGGCGCGTTCGCCCTGGGGATGATGATGATCCCCATTGTCATGCGCGCTTCGGAGGAGGCGCTGAAGCTGGTGCCGCAATCGATTCGCAATGCCAGTTACGCTCTGGGAGCGAGCCAGCCGCAGACCGTGCTGCGCGTCGTGGTGCCGGCGGCGCTGCCGGCCATCATCACGGGCGTGTTCCTGGCCATCGCTCGCATCGGCGGCGAAACCGCGCCGCTGCTGTTGACCGCGTCGAGCAATCAATTCTGGCCTTCGTCGCCGAACGATTTCACTCCGTCGTTGCCGGTGTATATCTTCAATTATGCCGTCAGCCCCTATGACGACTGGCACAAGCAGGCCTGGGCGGCCGCCCTCGTGCTTCTGAGCGCCGTCATGCTGCTCAACGTCGGCATCCGCCTCCTGACCGGCAAGCGGGTGATCTCGGCCAGCCGGGCCGATTGAAACGCAAGGACGTATTTCTCTGCGAGATCGCGTTTTGCCAGGCGAGCCGGGAGCGTAAGCGACTGGAGTGATGCGAAAACTCCGGTCGCTTACGCTCGGGGCTCGCCCATCCAATTCAGTCAGCGTAAGGGTGACAAGAACGAACGATGTGGCACTCACGCATGTTCTGGCGGCTGTTCGGCACTTGCAGTTTCCTGTTGCTGTCCGCAATCGGTTTGCTCGGGATCCTGATTATCAGCCGGGTGCAGCAGCACAATCTGGCCCAGATCGAAGAGAGCCTCCGCACCAAGGCCATCCTCGTCCGCGAAGTCGTTCGCGACGTGTCACCGGCCCAGATCGCGCTCCTTCAGGAACGCATCACCGCGCTGCGTCAGGAGATTGCCACGCGCATCACGCTCCTGGCCGAGGATGGACGCGTGCTGGGCGATTCGGAAGAAGACCCCGCTCACATGGAGAACCACGCCAATCGCCCGGAAGTGCAGGCGGCACGGATCTCGCATTTCGGCACCTCGTCGCGCTTCAGCAACACCGTCCATGAGCCGATGATGTATGTGGCCCTGCGCGCCGAGGGCGAGGGCCGGACTGTGCGCTTTGTGCGCGTCGCCCTGCCGCTGACTCGCGTCCATGAAGAGGCGGCCTGGCTGCGCAAGGTCGTCTGGAGTACTGCTGCCGGGACCAGCCTCGCCGCCCTGGCCCTGGCCCTGTGGCTGGCGCGGCGCGGCAGCCGGCCGCTCCAGGAACTGACGGCCGGGGCCGAACGACTCGCGGCGGGCGACTATGGCCACAAGGTCTACGCCGTCGGCCGGGACGAAGTCGGCACACTGGCCCGCACTTTCAACGAGATGAGCGAGCGGTTGGCGGCTCAGTTCGCCCAGGTCGCGGAGGATCGCCAGCAGCTGCGCATGATCCTCAGCGGCATGATCGAGGGGGTCGTCGCCCTCGACGCGGACCAGCGCATCCTCTTCGCCAACGAGCGCGCGGGACAGTTGCTCGAGTTCCAACCTCAGGCGATGACGGGCCGCAAACTCTGGGAAGTCGTCCGGCGGCGCGCGCTTCAGGACGTCGTCCGCCGGGCGCTGGACGATCCGGACCCCTATCAGCAGGAACTGATCTGGGAGGGCACCACGGCCAAGAGCTTGACGGTCCATGCCGCCCGCCTGCCCGGCTTTCCTTCGCGCGGGGCCGTCCTGGTGCTTCACGATACGACCGAACTGCGCCGCCTGGAGCGTCTGCGTCAGGAGTTCGTCGCCAACGTTTCCCACGAATTAAAGACGCCTCTATCGGTCATCAAGGCGTATGTGGAAACCCTGCTCGAAGGGGCAGTGGACGACCCGGAACATCGAGGGCCGTTCCTGCGGATGATCGCCGAGCAAGCCGATCGCTTGCAGGCCCTGATCCTCGATCTGCTCAGTCTGGCGCGGATCGAGTCGGGAACGGAAGCCTTCGACTTCCAGGCAGTCGCGCTCGGTCCGCCGGTCGCTGCCTGCCTCGAACGCAATCGCGCCCGCGCCGAAGCGAAGAACCAGTCGCTCGAAGCGTCGGGGGACGGCCTCGCTGTCTGGGCCGACGAGGAAGCGATCAACCAGATCCTCGACAACCTCGTGGATAATGCGCTGAAGTACACGCCGGCGGGGGGCCGCATCGGCATACGCTGGCGAGTGGAAGAAGGGCAAGTCTGTCTGGAGATCGACGACACCGGCATCGGCATTCCCGACCAGGATTTGCCGCGCATCTTCGAGCGCTTTTACCGCGTGGACAAGGCCCGCGCCCGCGAACTGGGAGGGACCGGCCTGGGACTGTCGATCGTCAAACATCTCGTCCAGGCCATGCGGGGAACGATATCCGCGACGAGCCGAGTGGGCGAGGGAACGAAGTTTTTCATCCGTCTGCCGCTCGCCCCTGCCCCTTGATCTTCGCGATTTCTTCATCAAATCCACACATGCGAGCATTAGAATTTCCTCGCAGTCTCCCTGAAACGCCGTTCGGCTTGCCTTGAGGTGCTTCGGTGTCCATCCTTTCTTACTCCGCCATCCTGTCCGAACGAAGCATGGTGGGACGGGAGTCTCCCGACCTGAAGGGAGTGCGCCCGAAGTTCCTGGTTCGAGGCCTGTCGTTCTGGTACGGCGGCATCCAGGCCCTGCACGATGTCTCCGTGGTGATCCCGGAGCGCTCGGTGTTCGCCCTCATTGGGCCGTCCGGGTGCGGCAAATCGACGTTTCTGCGCTCCCTCAACCGCATGAACGACCTGATCGAAGGGACGCGCCACACCGGCGAAATCTCTCTCGACGGCCAGGAGATCTACGGCGGGCCGCTCGACATTGTGGAGCTGCGCCGGCGCGTGGGTATGGTGTTCCAGAAGTCGAACCCCTTTCCCAAATCCGTCTTCGAGAACGTGGTCTTCGGGCCGCGCGTGGCGGGAGTCAGCAACCGGGCGCATCTGTACGAGATCACCGAACACAGTCTGCGCCGCGCCGCCCTGTGGGACGAGGTCAAGGACCGCTTGAACGACTCGGCTCTCAACCTGTCGGGCGGCCAGCAGCAG